>NZ_VBVZ01000139.1 GCF_005863185.1 Pseudomonas edaphica | reverse complement strand
GGAGCACGCAGCCGTGCGCGAAGCAGTGGTGCTGGCGCTGGATTCACCCAGTGGTAAACAGCTGGCGGCGTATCTGGTCAGCGACGCCGACCCTGCCGCCTTGCGTGATGCACTCAAGGCGCACCTCAAGGCGCAACTGCCGGACTACATGGTGCCCGCGCACCTGATCGTGCTCGACAGCATGCCGCTGACCGCCAACGGCAAGCTCGACCGCCGCGCCTTGCCGCAGCCGGATCCTGCGGCCAATCGCCAAACCTATGTGGCGCCACGCAATGAGCTGGAGCAAAACCTGGCGGCCATTTGGTGCGCGGTATTGAACGTGCAGCAAGTCGGCCTGGACGATAACTTCTTTGAATTGGGCGGTGACTCGATCCTGTCGATCCAGGTGGTCAGCCGTGCGCGGCAGGCCGGGATTCATTTCAGCCCACGGGATTTGTTCCAGCACCAGACCGTGCAAACCCTGGCCGCTGTGGCTACGCGCTCCGAGCAAGTGACAGCCGAGCAGGGGCTGCTCACCGGCAGCTCGGGCCTGACGCCGATCCAGCATTGGTTCTTTGATACCGAGATCCCCAACCGTCAGCACTGGAACCAGGCATTGCTGCTCAAGCCGCTGCAATTGCTGGAGCCCCATCGCCTGGAGCAAGCACTGCTGGCGGTGCTGGAGCATCACGACGCCTTGCGCCTGAGCTTCTCCACGCGCGACGCACACTGGCATGCCGAGCACCTGGCCGTGCCCCAAGGCGGTGTGCTGATGCAGGCGCAAGTGCGCGATATGCAGGCCTGCACTGAGCTGTTCACTGACACCCAACGCAGCCTCGACCTTGAGCATGGCCCGCTGTTGCGCGCCTTGCTGGTGGACGGCCCGCAAGGCCAGCAACGCCTGCTGATTGTGATTCATCACCTGGTGGTAGACGGCGTGTCGTGGCGCGTACTGCTGGAGGACCTGCAAACGGTTTACCGCCAGTTGAGCGACGGCCAGTCCGTCAGCCTGCCCGCCAAGACCAGCGCATTGCGCGATTGGGCCGCGCGTCTGCGCGCTTATGTCGGCAGCGAATCCCTGCGCGAAGAGTTGAGCCTGTGGCAAGACCAACTGGCCGGTCCTGCGGTGGAATTGCCAGTGGCGCGTCCACAGGGTTCACTGCGCAATGGCGAGGCTGAGACCGTCAGCGTGCGCCTGGGTGCCGACCATACCCGACAGTTGCTGCAACAGGCGCCGAGCGCGTATCGCACCCAAGTCAACGACCTGCTGCTGACCGCCTTGGCCCGCGTGCTGTGCCGCTGGACGGGGCACGCCTCGACCTTGATCCAACTGGAAGGCCATGGCCGTGAAACCCTGTTCGATGAAATCGACCTGACCCGCAGCGTCGGCTGGTTCACCAGTGCTTACCCGTTGCGCCTGACACCGCAAGCCGGGCAGGGCGACTCGATCAAGGCCATCAAGGAACAACTGCGCGGCGTGCCGCACAAAGGCCTGGGTTATGGCGTGCTGCGTTACCTGGCGGACGATCAGTGCAAACAGACCATGGCTGCATTGCCAACGGCGCAGATCACCTTCAACTACCTCGGCCAGTTCGACCAGAGCTTCGGCGCCGATGCACTGTTCCACCCGCTGGATGAATCGGCGGGCCTGGCCCACGACCCGGATGCGCCGCTGCCCAACGAGCTGAGTGTCGACAGCCAGGTGTACGGCGGTGAGTTGCTGCTGCGCTGGACCTTCAGCCGTGAGCGCCATGACCCACAGACCATCCGTGAACTGGCGGATGGGTACTTGAGCGAGCTGCAAAGCCTGATCGCGCATTGCCTCAACGACGAGGCGGGTGGCCTTACGCCGTCCGACTTCCCGTTGGCGCACCTGACTCAATCGCAGCTCGACAGCCTGCCGGTGCCGGCCAACGTCATCGAAGACGTCTACCCGCTGACGCCAATGCAGGAAGGCCTGCTGCTGCACACCTTGCTGGAGCCGGGCACCGGCCTCTACTACATGCAGGACCGCTACCGCATCAACAGCGCCCTCGACCCCGAGCGTTTCGCCCAGGCCTGGCAGGCGGTGATCGCCCGGCATGAAGCCTTGCGTGCGTCGTTCTGCTGGAACGTCGGCGAGGACATGCTGCAGGTGATCCACAAGCCGGGCAGCACGCCGATTGAGTATCTGGATTGGAGCCATGACCCCGAATCCGAGCAGGAGCCGCGCCTGCAAGCCTTGCTCAAGGCCGAGCGCGAGGCCGGTTTTGATCTGCTCAACCAGGCGCCGTTCCACCTGCGGCTGATCCGCGTGGGCGAGGCGCGCTACTGGTTCATGATGAGCAACCACCACATCCTGATCGATGCCTGGTGCCGCTCGTTGCTGATGAATGATTTCTTCGACATCTACATGGCCCTGGGTGAGGGCCGTGAGGCGCAACTGGCCACGCCGCCACGCTACCGCGATTACATCGCCTGGCTGCAACGCCAGAACCTCAATGAAGCGCGCCAATGGTGGCAACAGAACCTGCAAGGCTTCGAGCGCACCACGCCGATCCCGAGCGACCGGCCGTTCCTGCGCGAACACGCAGGCCACAGCGGCGGCATGGTGGTGGGCGATTGCTACACCCGCCTGGATGCCCGCGACGGTACGCAATTGCGCGAATTGGCCCAGGCCCATCAACTCACCGTCAACACCTTCGCCCAAGCGGCGTGGGCGCTGGTACTGCGGCGTTTGAGCGGTGATCGAGACGTGTTGTTCGGCGTGACGGTGGCTGGGCGCCCAGTGGAAATGCCCGAGATGCAACGCACCGTCGGCCTGTTCATCAACAGCATCGCGCTGCGGGTGAAACTGCCGGAAGACGACCAGACTTGCAGTGTGCGTCAGTGGCTGACCGGCTTGCTCGACAGCAATATGCAACTGCGCGAATACGAATACCTGCCGCTGGTGACTATTCAGGAACACAGCGAATTGCCTAAAGGCCAGCCGCTGTTCGACAGCCTGTTCGTGTTTGAAAACGCACCGGTGGAAGTCTCGGTGCTGGACCGTGCGCAAAGCCTGAATGCCACCTCGGACTCCGGCCGCACCCACACCAACTTCCCGCTGACGGCCGTGTGTTATCCGGGCGATGACCTCGGCTTGCACCTGTCCTACGACCAGCGTTATTTCGATGAAACCACCGTGCAAGGCATGCTGGGCGAGTTCAAGCGCCTGCTGCTGGCGTTGGTGCAGGGCTTCCATGGCGACATGGTGGACTTGCCGTTGATCGGTGAGCAAGAGCGGGCGTTCCTGGTCGACGGCTGCAACCAGAGCGAGCATGACTACCCGCTGGAGCGCAGTTACATCGAGTTGTTCGAAGCACAGGTGGCGCAACATCCGCAGCGCATCGCCGCCAGTTGCCTCGACCAGCAATGGACCTACGATGAATTGAACCGTCGCAGCAACGGCTTGGGCTACGCGCTGATCGAGGCCGGTGTCGGGCTGGATCAGCCGGTGGCGCTGCTGGCCGAGCGTAACCTGGATTTGCTCGGCATGATCATCGGCAGTTTCAAGGCTGGTGCCGGTTACCTGCCGCTGGACCCAGGCCTGCCAAGCCAGCGGCTGAGCCGCATCATCGACCTGAGCCGCACGCCGTTGCTGGTGTGCACCGAGGCGTGCCGCGAGCAGGCGATTGAATTACTGGACGGCACCGACTGCCAGTTGCTGGTATGGGAAGAAGTGCCCGGCCGTGGCGAAAACCCCGGCATCTACAGCGCGCCGGATAACCTCGCCTATGTGATCTACACCTCCGGCTCCACGGGGTTGCCCAAAGGTGTGATGGTGGAACAGCGCGGCATGCTCAATAACCAATTGAGCAAGGTGCCGTATCTGCAACTGAGCGAGACAGATGTGATCGCGCAGACCGCTTCGCAGAGTTTCGATATTTCTGTGTGGCAGTTCCTCACCGCGCCGCTGTTTGGCGCGCGGGTGGATATTGTGCCGAACACCATCGCCCATGACCCGCAGGGTTTGTTGGCGCACGTGCAGGCCCAAGGTATTACCGTGCTGGAGAGCGTGCCGTCGCTGATCCAGGGCATGCTCGCTCAAGAACGCATAAGCCTGGACGACTTGCGCTGGATGCTGCCGACGGGTGAAGCCATGCCGCCGGAGCTGGCGCACCAGTGGTTGCTGCGTTACCCCGAGATCGGCTTGGTCAACGCTTATGGCCCGGCGGAGTGTTCGGATGACGTGGCGTTCTTCCGTGTTGACCTGGCGTCGACCCGTGGCACGTACCTGCCGATTGGCACGCCAACCGATAACAACCGCTTGTATCTGCTTGATGGTGCGCTGGCGCTGGTGCCGCAAGGTGCGGTGGGCGAGTTGTGTGTGGCAGGCACGGGCGTAGGGCGTGGTTATGTCAGCGACCCATTGCGCACCGCCCAGGTGTTTGTGCCGAACCCGTTCGGCGCGCCGGGCGAGCGGCTATACCGCACCGGCGACCTGGCGCGTCGGCGCAGTGATGGTGTGCTGGAATATGTCGGGCGTATCGACCATCAGGTGAAGATTCGCGGTTACCGCATCGAACTGGGTGAAATCGAAGCGCGCCTGCATGAGCAGCCGGATGTGCGGGATGCGGCGGTGGGTGTGCAGGAAGGCGTCAACGGCAAGCATTTGGTGGGTTACCTGGTGGCGACGGATGCAGCGCTGAATCCAGGCGAGCGCCTGGACCGCATCAAGCAACGCCTGCGCGCGGAGCTGCCGGAATACATGGTGCCGCTGCACTGGTTATGGCTTGACCGCCTGCCGCTGAACGCCAACGGCAAGCTGGACCGCAACGCTCTGCCGGCCCTGGAGATTGGCCAGTTGCACAGTCAGGATTACCTGGCGCCACGCAACGAACTGGAAGCTACCCTGGCAGCGATTTGGGCTGAGGTGTTGAAGGTCGAAAGGGTAGGCGTGCAGGACAACTTCTTCGAGCTGGGGGGGCATTCATTGCTGGCCACGCAGATTGCTTCGCGGGTGCAGAAAACCCTGCAACGGGATGTGCCGCTGCGGGCGATGTTCGAATGCAGCACGGTGGCGGAGTTGGCCGAGTATATCGACGGCCTGGCGGCCAATGAGATCAGTGCAGAGAAGGTCGATCGGTTGAGTGATCTGATGGCGGAGCTGGAGGGTTTGTAACTGATCGTTCCCACGCTCTGCGTGTGAATGCAGCCCAGGACGCTCTGCGTCCCAAAGCGTGACGCAGAGCGTCACCTGAGGCATTCCCACGCAGAGCGTAGGGAACGATCTGATGGGCTATTTAGGGCCGAGAATCTTCACCAGCTTGTCCGGCGACGGCGCGCCTTGCTGTTGCTGCAAGCCACCCTTGTCATCCAGATAGAAAATCGCTGGCGTTGCCGACAGTTCCAGCTCTTCCATCAACTTCATGTTGGCATCGAGCTTGGCTTCGATATCCGCCGGAATCTTGTCCAATGCCTGCAATTTGCTGCCATTGCCGGCGGCTTCGTGTTCTTCCAGGGCTTTTTGCGGGTCTTTGGCGGCCAGCAGCGCGGCGGATTTGCCTGGGCTGTCTTCGCGAATGATGCCGACCATGATGTGGCGCAATTGCACCTTGCCGGCCTTGACCCACGGGCGTGCCTGTTCCCAGAACATGTTGCAGTACGGGCAGTTGGGGTCACTGAACAGGTAGACGGTGCGCGGCGCGTTTTTGTCGCCGTCCTGGATCCAGTTGCTGTGTTCCATCTTGGCCCAGACTTCCTTGGCCATCGGCGCGTACACCAGTTTCTCCAGTGGCGCGTTGCTCAGGTCATTGCCTTGGGCGTCGTACAGGTTGCCGGCCAGCACACTTTTGCCGTCGGCGGTCAGGTACAGGGCCATGCCACGGTTCTGGTATTGCGCGGCGTAGCCGGTGAGGCCGCTGGGCGCGTCGAACTTGCCGAGGATCTTGGCGCCTTTGGCTTCGATCTGTTTGATCGGCGCCGGCCAGTCTTCGGCCTGGGCCAGTGTGGCCGCAAGCGTCAGCGGCAGCAGGGTCAGCAGGTGGCGGAGTCTTGGCATGTCGGTTTCCTTGTGGCAGCAGGGGCAGTGTCGAAGGGTTCCATGGCACGGGCCAGGCTGGCCTGGGACAACTCGCCCAGGTGGCTGTTGATCAGGCGCCCATCGGCTTGGTAGAACAGGGTTGTCGGCAAGGCCATCGAACCCACGGCCTGGCCAAGGCGGCCACTCGCATCAAACAGCACGTTGTCGAGGGTCAGGCCCTGGGTGGCGAGAAAGGTGCTGACGCTTTGCATGCTTTCGGCCTGGTTGACGAACAGGAAGGTCACGTCCGGGCGTTGGTGTTGCGCACGCTCCAGCACCGGCATTTCACGGCGGCACGGCGGGCACCAGGTGGCCCAGAGGTTGATCACCAGCGGCCCGCCTTTGTAGTCGGCCAGTTGCACCACGTCGCCATTGGCGTTGCGCAAGGTAATGTCCGGCAATTGTGCGCCCTTGTCGTAGAGGCTCAGGGACACACTGGTCAGGCCCCAGAACACCAGGCCCGTGACTACCCCGGCACTCAGCGGTGTGCGCATGGCCGGACGGCGCCAGCCGTAGAACACGGCGCCCAGCACCAGTGCAATCACGCCGGGCCAGGGCAGGAAGCCGCCGTCGCGCAGGTCGACTATCTGCAACGGGTCGTGGCTGTAGTCGCTCCAGTACATCAGTACAAAGCTTAAGCGTGCCACCAGCATGCCCAGCAAAAACAGGCTGAACAGCACCGATTCGGGGTTTTCACCGCCACGCTTGGCCACGCGCCAACCCACCAGCGTGGCGAGAATCAGCGCGCTGATCAGCAGGATGTGATTCAGGGCGATGGCGAACGTACCGATGGTCAGGGTCAGCATCAGCGCGCGTCTCGGGTTTGCGTCCAGCGTTGCAGGAAGGCGGCGGCATCCACTTCGCCGGTGATGCGTTGGGCGCGACGTTCTTCACCGTCCGGGCCGATCCACACGAAGCTCGGTGGCCCCGGCACCTTGTAGCGCCCGAGCAGCTCGCGGCTGGCGGCGTTGTCGGCGGTGACGTCCAGGCGCAACAGGCGCACGTCTTTAAGCGCGTCCATCACCTGGGGTTGGCCGAAAACTTGTTTTTCCATGATCTTGCATGACACGCACCAGTCGGCGTAGTAGTCCACCAGCACCCACTGGCCCTGGGCCTTGGCGCTGTCGAGCTGGCTTTGCAGCACGGCTGGGTCGTTGATGGTCATGAACGCATCGTGGGCGCTGGGTGCAGCGCCAACCTTGGAGCCGCTGTAAACCTTCAACGGTTGCCACAGGTCGTCACTGCCACCGGCCGCGCCCACTACCAGCAGCGCGCCCCACAGGCCCAGCACCAGCGAGCCGGCGCCGAATACCTTGGCCGCCAGCCCGTATTCGCGGGCAAGTGTCCAGCCGCAGTAGGCCATCACCAGCGCCAAGGCGCCCCACAGGCCGAGCCACAGGCTTTCGCCGACCACCGGGCGGATCATCAGCACGGCAGTGCCGAGGAACAGGAAGCCGAAGATGCCCTTGAGCACGTTCATCCAGGTGCCCGGCTTGGGCAGGAAACGGTTGCCTACGGTCACCAGCAGCAACAGCGGAATACCGATGCCGATGCCCATGGCGAACAGGATCAGGCCGCCGTGCAGCGCGTTGCCGCTCTGGGCGATATACAGCAGGGCACCCGCCAGTGGCGCGGTCATGCACGGGCCGACCAACAGGCCGGACAGCGCACCGAGAATACCGGCGCCGACCAGGCTGCCACCGCTTTGCTGGCGGCTGACGTTGTCCAGGCGATCACGCAGGAAGGTCGGCAGTTGCAGTTCAAAGAAGCCGAACATCGGCAGGGCCAGGATCACAAACAGCGCGGCGAAGCTGCCAAGGATCCACGGCGTTTGCAGGAGGGCGGCAAGGTTGCCGCCCAGCAGCGCGGCCAGTACGCCGAGCGCCGCATACACCAGCGCCATGCACACCACATAGCTGCTGGCCAGGGCAAAGCCACGGCGGGGGCTGGCGCCGCTGCCGACCACCAAACCCGCGAGGATCGGCAGCATCGGCAGCGAGCACGGGGCAAATGCCAGCAGCAGGCCCAAGCCGAAGAACACCAGCAGGCTCCAACCCAGGCTGCGCTGTTGCAGGCCGCTGGCCAGGCTTTGGTCCTGGGCTTGTGCGGTCGCCGCAACAGCCGGGTTGCCGCCCAGGTCCACGGTGATCGATTGCGGCGGGTAGCACAGGCCGGCATCGGCGCAGCCCTGCCAGCCGAGCTTGAGCTGGCCGGTGGCGCCCGCCGGGATCTTCACTTCCAGGCCCTGGCGGTACACTTGCTGCTCGCCGAAGAACTCATCGCTGTGGGCTTCGCCTTGCGGCAGCACGGGTTTTTCCGCCAGCCCGTCGAACTTCATGCGTTGCTGATAAAGGTAATAACCATCGGCAATCTGCCAAAACAGCTGGGTTTCGCCGCTTTCAAGGCGCTCGGAGGTAAAGGTGAACGCTTTGCCCACCGGCAGGAAGTCGGGTTTGCTCTCGAATGGATTGCCCGGCGCGGCCTGGGCGAACCCTGCGAATAACACCAGCAGAAAGGTAAACAGATACCGCATGGTCAAGCCTTAGTTTGATGCAAGTTAGGCACACAATGTGTGGCGTTGATTAACCGATGATTAACCGGGCGCTATTCTAAACTGAGCCTGCCGGTTTTCACGGCATAATCGGCGCTTAATCCGCCCAACCTTTAATTCCCCCATCTTTCATGAAGGGTTAACCATGCACGTACTGGTCTGTGAAGACGACGAACTGATCGCCAGCGGCATCGTGGCCGGGCTTGGCGCCCAGGGCTTTACCGTCGAGCGCGTGGCCTCGGCCGCCGCCGCACGCGCGATGCTCAAGGCCGCCACGTTCGACATCATGGTGCTCGACCTCGGCCTGCCCGATGAAGACGGCCTCAAGTTGTTGCAACAACAGCGCAGCCAGGGCCTGGAAATCCCGGTGCTGATCCTTACCGCGCGCGATTCAGTCACCAACCGTGTCGACGGCCTGCAAGCCGGTGCCGACGACTACCTGCTCAAACCCTTCGACCTGCGTGAACTTGCCGCACGCCTGCAAACCCTGTTGCGCCGCGTGGCGGGGCGCCGGGTCAACCTGATCGAACATGGCCAACTGGCCTACGACCCCAGCAGCCGCGAAACCTTCCTGGCTGGCCAGCCGGTCGACCTGTCGCGCCGCGAGCAAGCCTTGTTGCAAGCCCTGTTGCATAACAAGGGCCGTGTGCTGTCCAGCGAACAGCTTAAAGACAGCGTCTACGGCTTCAACGACGAACTGGAAAGCAACGCTCTCAACGTGCACATCCACCACCTGCGGCGCAAATTGGGCAACGGCATCGTTGAAACCGTGCGCGGCCTGGGTTATCGCCTGGGCACGGCGGATGGGGGAGAGGACGCGTCGTGATGAGTTTGCGCCTGCGCCTGACGTTCAAGTTGGGCGCCGCTTTTGTGCTGATCTGGATTCTGGCAGCCGCCTGGATGCTCAACGATCTGCGCAACCAGATGATGTTTTCCCTCGACCAGCGTCTGGTGGCATCGGCGCGCATGGTGGCCGGGCTGACCGAGCAGATGCCGGGCCTGGCCAGTGTGAGCGGCGCGCCTACGCATTTGCGCACTGAACAACTGAACGTGCCAGGCGGCATGGCCTGCCAGGTCAGCTCCCTGCGCGGGGAAATCCTGGCGCGCAGCCACATGACCCCGGATGAAGGCCTGGAGTCGCGCAAAAGTGGCTTTCGCGACCAGATTATCGACGGTGTGGGCTGGCGCAGCTTCACGTTGTCCCGTGGCGACCTGCTGATCACCACCGCTGACCGCCAGGTGGAGCGTGAGGCGCTGAACCTGTCGATCCTGTTGGCGGCCTCGGTGCCGGTGGGCGTAGCCCTGCTGGGCTGCCTGTGCCTGCTGTGGCTGGGCATCGGCCAAAGCCTGTTGCCACTTAACCGCATGCGCGATGCCCTGATGCGCCGCAGTGCCGACTCCCTCGAACCGCTGCAGATTCACCCACTGCCCAGCGAGTTGAAGCCGCTGCTCGACACCCAGAACCAACTGTTGCAGCGCATTGCCAAGACCATCGAGCGCGAGCGCCGACTCACCGGCGATGCCGCCCACGAACTGCGCAGCCCGCTGACGGCGATCAAGACCCACCTGCAAGTGGCCCGCATGACCGACGGCGCCGCCCGCGACCAGTCCCTGGCCCACGCCGAAGAGGGCGCCGACCGCTTGCATCGCACCCTGGAGCAATTGCTGCTGCTGGCGCGGGTCGAGGGCAGCTTGTCGTTTGACGATGGCTTGCAATCAAGCGCCGAACAAGTGGCGCGGCTGGCGATTCAGGATGCCAATGCCGGCGATAACCGCCGCATCGACCTGATCCTGGCGGACAACCTCACGCAAGCGCCGGTGGAAATGCCGGTGGCCCTGGCGGTAGCGGCCTTGCGTAACCTGTTGGATAACGCGCTGCGCCATACGCCGGGTGACACTCGCGTTGAGCTGAGTGTGTTCACCAGCGCCGACACCGTGGTATTTCGCGTGCGCGACCATGGCAAGCAGATTTCTGCCGAAGACTTGCAATACCTGACCCAGCGTTTCTGGCGCAATGGCAGCAGTGAAGGGTGTGGTTTGGGTTTGGCGATTGTGCAGGCTATCGTGCAGCGTTGCTCCTGCTCGCTGAAATTCGACAGCCAACCGGATGGCCTGCGGGTCGATCTGGGGATGCCGTTGCGACGCTGAGGACTTTTCTTCAAGCACTGAATAATTACCGCCAGCCTGAAATTGATCCCTTCAGGATGGCGGTAATTTTTTTGCGTTTGAACGGGCTGAATGACTCAGCCTGTATTGAAAAGGACGGTTCTTATGTTGGTGATCGACAGCAGTTTCCCCGCTAAAGATTTTAATCAACGCAATGGCGAGGCTGTGCGGCAGGTGATCCTGCATTACACCGCGGCGCCCTTTGCGTCGTCTTTGCGTACCCTGACACAAGGTGGCGTCAGCGCTCACTATTTGCTTCCTGACCCTGATGAGCCCAGCTATGGCGCTGCCGGTTATGACGAACTGCGGGTGTTTCGCCTGGTGGACGAGGACAAACGGGCCTGGCATGCCGGGGTTAGCCATTGGGGCGGGCTGGATAACCTCAACAGCCGTGCGATCGGCATCGAAATTGTCAATTTGGCGCGCGATGATGCCGGGGTCTTTACCTTCCCCGAATATGGCCGGGAGCAGGTTGATACGTTGATCGCGTTGGTTCGCGACATGCTTGGGCGTTATCCGCAGGTGGGGCCTCTGGATGTGCTCGGGCATTCGGATGTGGCGTATTGGCGCAAGAGTGATCCGGGGCCTCGGTTGCCTTGGCGGTACTTGTTCGAGGCCGGGATCGGCGCCTGGTTTGATGAGACTACGCGCAGGATGTACCAGCGACGGTTTTGTCTTGGGTTGCCGCCGGAAGTAGAGGTGGAGCGGGCATTTCAGCGGTGCGGGTATAAACCGGCCTGGAACCGGCAGGCGTTTGAATGGAGGACGCGGGCGTTTCAGATGCACTTTCGGCCGCGCGATTATTGCGGGGTGCTGGATGGGGAGACGTGTGCGATTTTGTATGCGTTGAATGATCGCTATCGAGGGATTTGAGTGGTTGTTTGGTGGGGTACATATCCGTTGCTGCGGTAACGGCCGCTTATGGTTCCGCTCTTACAGCGGGTCACTTTTGGCAAACGCCCGGAATGCCGGCCCAGCCAAAAGTAACCAAAAGGTCTGTGCCCCACCACTCGGCACCTCGCTTGGGCTCGGTGTGCCCTCACTCCGGCTTGAATCCGTGGGTAACCCGGCGTCCTGCCGGGTTACCCACGGATTCAAGCCTGCGTTCGGCCATCGTGGTTAACGGGGCGTCTCAGATCAAGATCAAGATCTACAGCACGGCGGCCTGAAAGCCGACCTGAGTGGTTGAATCAAAAGCAAAAGCGGGTCCGCATACACTGAAGAGCTGCTTTTCTGTGGGAGCTGGCTTGCCTGCGATTCAGACACCTCGGTACATCAGGCACACCGAGTTGATGCCATCGCAGGCAAGCCAGCTCCCACATTAGACCGAGCATGGCTTTGCTGTTGCTGTTGCTCTGGCCCTTACATCCTTTTCGATGACGAAGTCAGCGGTCTTTTGATCTGCGCTTTTGATCTTGATCTGAAATCGTCCCGTCAAACACGATGGCCGGAATCTGACAGGGATTTGGGGGGTAAACCGGCAGGGATGCCGGTTTAGCCGCGCTGGGCCAAGGATGGCCCAGCGCGGCGGCCCCCAAATCACTGGCGGATTGCGGGCATGCCGAGCCATAGCGAGGCACCGAGTGTTGGGGCGAGGACCTTTTGGTTACTTTTGGCTGGGCCGGCATTCCGGGCGTTTGCCAAAAGTGACCCGCTGTAAGAGCGGAACCATAAGCGGCCGTTACCGCAGCAACGGATATGTACC
>NZ_VBVZ01000138.1 GCF_005863185.1 Pseudomonas edaphica | reverse complement strand
GCGTTGGGCTGCGAAGCGGCCCCAAACCCAGACGCTGAGTACTTTCAGGAAAAACTGCAGTGCCTTTACTGGGGCTGCTTCGCAGCCCAACGCAGGGCAAGCCTGCTCGCCACAACAGGGCAGTTGCCCCTAACCCCATGAGGATTGCGTCTGGCGCACTTATAAGCTTCCAACAAGTAACTTTTTTGTCATGTATGCGCCCCCTTAAACTGCTCGGGTATTTCTAATTCCGAGTTGCGCGTTCATGACATCCCTCGCTGCCCCCGCTCTCCAGGCTGCAGCCAAACCTACCGCCCTGAGCCCACCTGTGTTCGGCCCGCGCATCATCATCGGCCTGGTCGGCGTGTTGTTGGCGGTGCTGGTCTCTGGTCTCAACGAGATGGTTACCAAGGTAGCCCTCGCCGATATTCGCGGTGCACTGTTCATTGGTTTTGACGAAGGCACCTGGCTGGTTGCGGCCTACACGGCCACCTCCGTGGCGGCCATGGCCTTTGCGCCGTGGTGTTCGGTGACGTTTTCGCTGCGCCGCTTCACCCTGTGCGCCATCGGCCTGTTTACCTTGCTGGGCATCCTGTGCCCGTTTGCGCCGAACTACGAAAGCCTGCTGGTGCTGCGAACCGTGCAAGGCCTGGCCGGCGGCGCATTGCCGCCGATGCTGATGACGGTGGCGCTGCGTTTCCTGCCGGCCCACGTCAAGCTCTACGGCCTGGCCGGTTACGCACTCACCGCCACCTTCGGCCCGAGCCTGGGCACGCCGCTGGCGGCGTTGTGGACCGAATACGTCGGCTGGCAATGGGCGTTCTGGCAAATCGTCGGGCCGTGCCTGCTGGCGATGGCCGCGGTGGCTTACGGCTTGCCGCAAGACCCGCTGCGCCTGGAGCGCTTCAAGCAGTTCAACTGGCGCGGCCTGCTGCTGGGTTTTCCGGCGATCTGCATGCTGGTGATCGGCCTGTTGCAGGGCAATCGCCTGGACTGGTTCGAATCCGGCCTGGTCACCTTTTTGCTGATCGGCGGCGGCGTATTGCTGGTGCTGTTCATGCTCAATGAATGGTCGCACCCCGTGCCGTTTTTCAAGTTGCAGATGCTCGGCCTGCGCAACCTGGCGTTCGCCCTGATCGTACTGGCGGGTGTGCTGATGGTACTGACCTCGGTGATCATCATTCCGTCGAGTTTTCTCGCCCAGGTGCAGGGTTACCGGCCACTGCAAACCGCGCCGGTAATGCTGTTGATGGCGTTGCCGCAATTGATTGCGCTGCCGCTGGTGGCGGCGCTGTGCAACCTGCGTTGGGTCGACTGCCGCTGGGTGCTGGGCATTGGCTTGAGCATGCTGGTGCTGTGCTGCATCGGCAGCTCGCACCTCACCTCGGCGTGGATACGCGACGATTTTTATGGCTGGTACCTGCTGCAGATTTTCGGGCAGCCCATGGCCGTATTGCCGTTGCTGATGCTCTCTACCGGCAGCATCCAGCCGATGGACGGGCCGTTCGCCTCGGCCTGGTTCAACACCGTCAAAGGCCTCGCTGCGGTCATCGCCACGGCCGTGCTGGACACGCTGACCACCCAGCGTGAGCACTTCCATTCGACCATGCTGGTGGACCACCTGGGCAACTCGCCCCTGGCCGACGGCGACGCGCCGGGCCTTGCCCAGCGCCTGCACCAGCAGGCCGTGGTGCTGACTTCTTCGGACCTCTATTACGTCATGGCCGGTGTCGCGGTGGCGTTGATCCTGCTGATTTTCTGGATGCCCACGCGGATCTTTCCGCCTCGCGCACCGACCTAGCCTCAAGGACTTCTCATGAAACGCAAAGACAAAATTGCCGTCTCCGTTATCGCTGTGTTTGCCGTCGGCGTCCTGGTTTATCTGGTTGCGCCGGGCGTGCTGGGTAACCAGCGCCAGACCACCAATGACGCCTTCGTCGCCGCCGACTTCACGCTGGTGGCGCCGCGCGTGGCCGGTTTTATCAAGGAAGTGCTGGTGGAAGACAACCAGCGGGTCAAGGCCGGCCAATTGCTGGCGTTGATCGACGACCGCGATTTTCGTGCTGCCGCCCAGGCCGCCGACGCCGACACCTTGGTCGCCCAGGCCCAGCTGAAGAACGCCACCGCGACCCTGGAGCGCCAAAGCTCGGTGATCGCCCAGGCTCAGGCCACCGTCGCGGCCGACCGTGCCGAAGTGGCGTTCGCCGAGCACGAACTGAACCGCTACAACCACCTCGCCGGCGTGGGCGCAGGCACCGTGCAGAACGCCCAGCAAGCCAAGACGCGCATCGACCAGGCAACGGCAAACCTGGCCAAAGCCACGGCCGTACTGGCGGCCGAACGCAAGCAAGTGGAAATCCTCACCGCCCAGCGAGACGCAGCGGAAGGTGGGCTAAAACGCGCCCAGGCAGCGTTGGAAATGGCCAGTTATCAGCTGTCCTACACGCGCATTGTCGCGCCGGTGGACGGCATGGTCGGTGAACGTGCCGTGCGGGTCGGCGCCTATGTGACGCCGGGCAGCAAGATCCTCGCGGTCGTGCCGTTGGCCCAGGCCTATGTGGTGGCCAATTTCCAGGAGACGCAACTGTCGCATATGCATGCCGGCCAAGCCGTAGAACTCAGCGTCGACAGCCTCGACGGCGAGTTGCTCAAGGGCCACCTGGAAAGCCTGGCGCCTGCCACCGGCGTGACCTTTGCGTCGGTCAGGCCGGATAACGCCACCGGCAACTTCACCAAGGTGGTACAGCGCATTCCGGTGAAGATCATCCTGGAGCCGAACCAGCCCCATATTGAACGCCTGCGCGTGGGCATGTCGGTGCAAGCCACAGTCGACACCCGGCCCGTCGCGCAGTCGCGTGAGGTGGCCCAGCAATGAAGCGATTTGCCTGGCTCACCTTGAGCCTGATCAGCCTCAGCGCCTGCACGGTCGGCCCGGATTTCCAGCGGCCCCAAGGCCAGCAAGTCACCCAATGGCGCGAACCCCAGGGCCGTCAGGCGGCCAGCCACGCGGTGACCGACCCTTTGCAAGAGCGTTGGTGGGACGTGTTCCACGATGCAGAGCTCTCGGCCCTCACGCGTCGTGCGCTCACTGATAACCTCGACCTGAAACTGGCCAGCAGCCGCCTGCAACAAAGCCGCGCCGTGCGTCAGGTAACCACCGCCGAGCGTTACCCCAACGTCAACGCCAGCGGGGATTACGTGCGCCAGCGCAACAGCGGCAAAGGCTTGAGCGACCCGTCCAAAAACAACGGTCAATCTGCTTACAACCAATGGGACATGGGCTTCTCCGCCGCCTGGGAGCTGGACTTCTGGGGCCGCGTCAAACGCGAAACCGAAGCCGCCGACGCCACCCTGCAAGTCGCCGAAGACGACCGCCGCGCCGTGTTGCTGTCGGTACTCGCCGAAACCGCCCAGGACTACATCCAGCTGCGCGGCGTGCAGAATACGCGCGCTGTCACCGAGCAAAACCTCGAGGTCGCTCGCCACAGCCTCAAACTCTCGCAACTGCGCCTGGCCGACGGCGTGGCCACTGACCTGGATGTGGCCGAAGCTGCCGCCCAGGTCGCCGCCATCGAAGCGCGTTTACCGGATTTGCAGCAGCGTCAGGACCAACTGATCAACGCCCTGAGCCTGCTGATGGGCGAGCCGCCGCAAGCGCTGCATGCGCAATTGTCCAAGGACGTCGCCGTGCCGCAAACCCCGCGCCAGGTCGCCATCGGCTTGCCCTCGGAACTGGCCGAGCGCCGGCCCGACATTCGCCAGGCGCAAGCGCGCCTGCATGCGGCCACCGCCAGTATCGGCGTGGCAAAAGGTGATTTTTACCCGCGTATCACCTTGTCCGGCAGCCTGGGCTCCCAGGCCCTGCAACTCTCGGATTTCGGCTCCTGGGGCTCGCGCGCGTTTGCCTTCGGCCCGCAGTTCAGCCTGCCGCTGTTCAGTGGCGGGCGCCTGCAAGGCATGTTGAATTTGCGTGAAGCCCAGCAACAGGAAGCGGCGCTGGCGTACCAGCAAACCGTACTGCGTGCCTGGCATGAGATCGATGACCAACTGACCCGCTACAACGCCAGCCAACTGCGCCGCGACAGCCTCGCTGAAGCGGTGCGCCAGAACCAGATCGCGTTGAGCACCGCACAACAGCAGTACGTCGAAGGCGTGGTGGATTTCGTCAACGTCCTCACCGTGCAAAGCGCGCTGCTGGCCACGCAGGAGCAGTGGGTAGAAAGCTCCACCGGCGTGTCGCTGGCGATGGTGGGGCTGTACAAGGCGTTGGGCGGTGGCTGGGAGTCGGTCTACCCCGCGACAGCCTCCATTCCGGCAGGCTGAACATAACCCACTGTGGGAGCGGGCTTGCCCGCGATAGCGGTAGTTCAGCCAACGTTATGTTGACTGACGCACCCTCATCGCGGGCAAGCCCGCTCCCACATGGAATATTGCGTGATTTAAGGGTTCTGCAAAAACACCACATACCCCCTGAACCATTCACTCCCTTTCAAATACCCCGGCTCTTCCCATACGCCACCCTGAATCAGCCCCACCTTGAACGGCAGCCCCAGCCGGTTCATCCGTGGCAAATACGCCGCGTAATCCGGGATGCTGTGGCGCCCTTGGTAGGTCTGTACCACCACTTCATCGACCACGCCTTTGAGCTGGGCGATGGCGGCTGGGTCGGCGTTGCTGCTCCAATCCATAAGCCCCGTGATGCTCAACTTCATCTCAACGGGCAGGCGTTGGCGCAGGTCGCGCAGAAAACCGGTGTATTCGTGCAGGTATTGGGTGCGGGCGTCGAAATCGATCTGGATGCCGACCACCGGGTTGCCCGCATCGCGCCAGCGTTGCACCTGGCCGAGCAGTTGGCTGTAGACGCGCTCGGGCCAGTGCAGGGTGTGGGCGCGGTACACCACCCAGACCTCGCCCTGGGTGATGCGCGGTACGCTGATGCTCTGGGCGATAAACTGCACACCCAATTGCGGCGCACGGCGCGTGGAGTTGATCTGGCCCTGGAGGATGTACAGGGTTTTCGCTTGCTTGAGCACCGGCTGCGGCGTGACCCCGCTCCACAGCCAGAAGGCGTCGTAGTCGCGAGCGTCAACGCCGGCAAAGGCCGGGCTTGCCAGGAGCAGCAAGCCTAGCCACAGGTGCTTCACCAGTAGTACTTCAGCGACTGGGCCCACTCGGTGTCGGCAAACCCGGTTTTGAGCTGGCGGAACCAGCCTTTACGCACGGATTTATCCACGTCTACACCGCCGCAGCCGTTATAACCGGCCCGCGCATAGCAGTTGATCGCACGGAACAGCGCGTAGGCCTTGTCGTTGTGCGGCGCCTTGGGGTTGGCGATGACCTGGCGGTAACCGTCGAGCCGCGAGAAGGTCTCGCCCTTGAACAGCGAGGCGGTGCTGCCCAGGCTGGCGGCGGCGCGCACTTGGTCCAGTGGCATGCCATCGAGGTTATTGCGCAGGATGAACTCACCCAGGCAGTTCAAGCCCTTGGGGTTTTTACCATCGGCCTGCAGGGTGCTGGCGATTTGCGCAATGCTCGGGCAGGCGTAGCCGGACTCCGCCTTATCACCGTTCCACTGGAACAACTGCAGCGAGCGGCCATCGCCATAGACATAGCCCAGGCTGGTGCCGAGCTTGTCGGCGGGCGCCGATGCCGGCAGTTGCTTGAGGTCGTCGGCGAAGGTGGCGTACTGGCCGCGCATCAGGTCTTTGTACAGCAACACAAACTGGGCGGTGGCACGTTCCACCGGGTCGCTGGCCTGGGTGATCTGTTGGCGTAGCAGTTCCTGGCCTGCGATGTTGCGCAGCAAGATGTAGCGCACCTGTTTGGCGCTGATCGGCGAATCGCTGGCGAACACGTTGGCCAGTTGGTCGTTGCGCTCGTAGTTCATCGCCAGCGCCAGTTCCAACTGGTCGCGCTGCAAAGGTTGCTTGGCCAGGGGCAGCAGCTTCAGCCACAGCGCTTGCGCACCTTGCCAATCCTTCTTGGCTTCCAGGGCAAGGCCGCGCAGGGTTTGCTGGCTGAAGGCGAAGTAGTCGAGGCTGGCGGGCACGTCCTGAGGCAGCAACTTCAAAGTGTTATCGGGCTGATGTTCGACGTACAAGGCAAACGCCGCTTGTACGTAGTCGTACAGCGCCGGCTCCTGGGCAAACACCGGCTTTTGCGCGTCCAGGGCCGCGCGGCTCAGCTGCGGCGGGTTGCCGGCGCGCATCCACATCAAGTCGTTGACGGCCAGCATCAGTGGGGTGGCCGAAGGTTTTTGGGTGGCACTGAGCAGCTTGTTGTCGGCTTCCTGCACCAGGTCGTCCAGCGACACATTGCGCTGTTTGGCGCTCAACTGCACGGCCAGGTCGTTGGCCAGCTTGTCGGTATCGCCCGCCAGCCAATGCACCCGGCGCAGCAGGCCCTGGGCAGAGACAGCGTATTCGCCCTGTGGATAAGTTTTCAGGTACAGGTTGAAGCTGGTGTCGGCATTCGCCAGCACCGATTTATCCACATGCTCCAATTGCGGCATGCCGTATTCGTCGAAGGCGTTTTCCTGGGCCTGGTTCAACTCGGTGCGGGCGATCATGTAGGACGCCGTTTCCTTGACCCACGGCAGGCTGCCGGTGGCGGCGGCAACAAAACCGCGCTGCGCATCAGCGAAACGGCCACTGTAGAAGTCACCGGCGGCTTGCAGGTAAGTGCGCAGCTCGCGGCCTGCGGTGGACTGGATCTGCTCCGGGTCGCCCAGGCTTGCGCCGTCCCAGGTGCAGGCGCCGAGCATCTGTACACGTCCCTTGGCCAGCAGCTGGCGCTCCGCGTCGGGCACGTCGGCTTTAACCACTTGGCTGATAAACGCCGTGGCACTGCTTTCATCATTGCTGCGGCAACGGCTGCCTTCGCCGGTCAGGAAGGCGTCACCCGCCGCCTTGTCGCCTTCACGCTGAATGCCCAACGGCGCAAGCAGCTCATCGAGTTTGCTGGGCGTAGGTGCCACGTCGGTTTTTTCATCGGCGGCGTCGGCTACCGGGGTCAGGCGGTACACCGGGAACGGCACCGGGCCGAAGCCTTCTTCCAGGTCCGTCTCGCCCAGTGCATTGGGCGTCAGCGGTGCCACCTGTTTATCCGCCAGCAACAGGCGCAGGTTGACCCGGCTGTCATTGCCCGGGCTCAAGAAGGGCAGGTTGCTGCAGCCTTCAAGGCTGTCGCGTGAGACCCGCCAGTCGGGGTAGCACGAGTCATCGCCGCTGGCCTGGGCCTGGAAGGAAAGGCTGGCGAGCAATGCCAGGGTCAGTGGTGACAGAAAACCGATGCGCATGACGTGTCCTTGATCCTGAGTCCTTTGAAGGACGCAATAATAACGCACGCCTGCAAATACGTCGGCGGCCCCCTACAATAAATTCAGATTTGTCGGCTGTGGGGTAGTGGCAATTTGATCTTGCTGCCCTAGACTGCCCGGCATCATCAGGGAGTTGTAAACGTATGGTGCAGTTGCGGAGCTGGGTGTTAGGGATATCGTGTCTGATGGGCGTGGCGCAACTGGCGGCGGCGGACGATCCGCTGTTGGATCACCCACCGGCGGCAACCGCCGGCAACGGCAGTGAAGCACGCGGTGTGTTACGGGCTCGCGACCAGGCGATGCTGGCCAGCGAGTTGTCCGGGCGAATCGTCGAGTTGCCGTTCAGCGAAGGCGAGTCGTTCAAAAAGGGCGAGACTCTGGCGCGTTTCGATTGCTCCGCCTATCAGGCCCAGTTGAATGCTGCCCAGGCCGCCAGCCGAGGGGCCGGTGAGGAATTGGCTCACAACAAACAACTGGCGGCGCTTAATTCGGTGGGGCGCTTTGAAGTGGCTCGCGCCGAAGCCAAGCTCACCGAAACCCAGGCCCAGTCGCAGGTGTACCAAGTGCAGGTCAAGCGCTGCAGCGTGCTGGCGCCGTTTGATGGCCAAGTGGTGCAGCGCAAGGTCCAGCGTTATGAAAGCGTGTCGGCCGGGGCGCCACTGCTGGAAATCGTCGACAACCATAGCCTCGAAATTCACCTGCTGGTGCCGTCGCGCTGGATGGGTAAACTCAAGCCCGGCCAGACCTTCGACTTCACCCCTGACGAAACCGGCCAAGCGTTCAGTGCCACGGTTAAACGCCTCGGCGCGCGCATTGACGAGGGTAGCCAAACCCTGTTGCTGGTCGCCACCTTGCCCAATGCATCTGGCTTGATGGCTGGCATGAGCGGCACCGCTCACTTTGCGCAATTGCAATGAACGCACCGATACCGGGGCACCTCGAGCGGGTGTTCGCGCAGTTTCTGGAGCTGGAGCGCCAGACCCGCGCGGCGCGCACCACCGAGCAACTGGCCTACAGCCTGGTCAATGACGGCCAGCCACTGTTTGGCTATCGGCATGCGGCGCTGTTGATTGCTGGCAAAGTGCAGGCGGTGACGGCGGTGAGCAGCGTCGACCCGAACGCGCCATTCGTGGCGTTCGTCGAGCAAGCGGTGGCGCAGTTGCACAAGCAGGCGCTGGGCCAGACGGCACGCATGGTCCCGGCTGAACAGTTGAGCGGCGCGATACAGGCCGATTGGCAAAGCCTGTCCGCCGGGCATGTGTTCTGGTTGCCGTTGATCGACCCGCAGGGCCGGGTGTTTGGCGGCCTGTGGCTGGCGCGTGATACACCGTGGAGCCCGGCTGAGCAAGTCTTGCTGGCGCAGTTGGGCGACACCTATAGCCACGCCTGGCACGCGCTGCAACCGCGTCAGCCGTGGCGGTTGCGCCTGACCCGCAAGCGTCAAGTGCTGGTGGTGATCGGGTTGCTGCTGATGCTGCTGATTCCAGTGCGCCAATCAGTATTGGCGCCGGCTGAAGTAGTGCCACTGGCCGGGCAAGTGGTGGCGGCGCCGTTGGATGGGGTGATCGCCGAGTTTCTGGTCAAGCCCAACCAAACGGTGAAGACCGGCGACCTGCTGCTGCGTTTTGAAAGCACCACGCTCACCGCCCAGGCGGATGTGGCGGCGCGCGCCTTGGGCGTGGCCGAAGCCGAGCTCAAGGCCAATTCCCAACGTGCCTTTGCCGATGCTGAATCCAACTCGCGCATTGACCTGCTGGCGGCCCGGGTCGAGCAAAAACGCGCCGAACGTGATTACGCCCGCGAACTGCTCAAACGCAGCGAAGTACGCGCCGAGCGCGACGGCATCGCCGTGTTTGCCGACGCCGAGCGCTGGACCGGCAAACCCGTGCAGACCGGCGAGCGCCTGCTGCAGATTGCAGACCCGGCCCAAGCCGAGTTGCGCATCGAATTGGCGGTGGGCGATGCGATTGCCCTGGAGCCGAATGCGCAGGTCGCGCTGTTCCTCGACAGTGACCCGTTGCAACGCCACCTGGCGACTCTGCAGCGGGCGGCCTACGAAGCGCAGCCCTCGCCGGGCGGCCAGTTGGCTTATCGCCTGGATGCGCAGTTCGATGAAGCCCCGCCGCGTATCGGCCTGCGTGGTACGGCTAAGATCTATGGCGACCGCGCGCCACTGGCGCTGTACCTGTTACGCCGGCCGCTGGCGGGCCTGCGCCAGAGCGTGGGCCTCTGATGAGCCTGCCCAAACTGCGTGAAGACCTGCAACTGTCCAGCGCCGGCGCGGCCCTGGACGGCTCGCCGCGCTGGACCTTGGCCGACCCGGTGCGCGGGCGCTATTTCAAACTCGGCGCCACCGCCATTCGCCTGCTGCGTCACTGGTCTCTGGGCGACCCGGAACGCGTCCTGCAAGCGGCCAACCGTGAGCCGGGCTTGCCGTTGGGTGGCAGTGAATTGGAGGAGCTGCTGAGTTTCCTTCGCGCCCACGACCTGATCGCCGCCCTCGACCCGCAGCAGCGCGACAGTTACCTCTACAAGGCCGCCGCCCGCAAGCAAAGCCTGTGGCAGATAGCGCTGCACCAGTACCTGTTTTTTCGCATTCCGCTGTGGCGCCCGGACGCGTTTCTCAACCGAGCGTGGCCGTGGCTCGCGCGTTTCGGGCCGGGTTTGTTGCGCTATGGCTTGCCGATCATCCTCGGCCTGGGCGTGTTTCTGGTGGCGCGTGACTGGCAGCGCTTCCTGGCGACCTTCCCGCACCTGTTCAGCCTCGGCGGTGCCTTGGCGTTCGGCGTGGCGCTGTTCTTTGCCAAACTGTGCCATGAATTCGGCCATGCCTTCATGGCCAAGCGCGCCGGTTGCCGAGTGCAAAGCATGGGCGTGGCGTTCATGGTGTTGCTGCCGATGTTCTACACCGACGTGAGCGATGCCTGGCGGGTCAACGACCGCCGCTCGCGCTTGATGATCGGCGCCGGCGGGGTGATGGCCGAGTTGCTGCTGGCCTGCATCGCCTTGCTGGCCTGGTCGCTGCTGCCCGACGGGCCGGCGCGCACGGCGGCGTTCATGCTGGCCAGCGCGACCTGGCTGACCACCTTGGCGATCAACCTCAACCCCTTTATGCGCTTTGATGGTTACTTTTTGATCAGTGACTTGTGGGGCGTCGACAACCTGCAAGGCCGTGCCTTTGCGCTGTGCCGTTGGCGTCTGCGTGAGTGGCTGTTCGGCTACGGCGAACCGGCGCCGGAGCCTTGGTCGCCGAAGATGCAGCGGCGGCTGTTGAGTTGGGGTTACCTGGCCTGGCTGTGGCGCGCGGCGCTGTTTTTGGGAATTGCGCTGGCGGTGTATCACCTGTTCTTCAAGCTGCTCGGGATCTTCCTGATGCTGGTGGAGTTGGTGTGGTTTATCTTCCTGCCGATCTTCAAGGAATGGCGCGAATGGTGGAGCCGCCGCAGCCAGGCTCACGCGCCACGCGTGTTGCTCAGCGGCTTGGCTTTGCTGTTGATCGTGCTGGCGCTGGTGCTGCCGTGGCGCAGCGCTGTGGAGTTGCCGGCCATGCTCGAAGCGGGGCGCTCGAGTGCCTTGCATGCGCCGGTGGCCGCGCGGGTCAAGGCCTTGTCGGTGGTGGACGGGCAGGTGGTAAGCCAGGGCCAGGTGTTGATCGAATTGGAGTCACCGGACCTGGACGCGCGGCAAAGCATCGTGCGCCGCGAAGTCGACATCCTGCAGTTGCAGATGCGCCGCCAGGCCGGGCGCAGCGAAACCGCAGCGGATGCCGGGATCAACGATCAGCGCCTGTCCCAGGCGCTGGCCGAATACCGGGGTTTGGCTGCCCAGCGCGAACGCCTGCTGTTACGCGCGCCACATGCCGGCACCGTGCGCGACCTGCTGCCGCAATTAAGCGTGGGCCGTTGGTTGTCGCCTAAAGACCCATTGGCGCAAGTGGTGGAAGACGGCGCACGGCTGCGCGGTTACCTCGCCGAAGCCGAGTTGTGGCGGGTGGCGCCGGGGGCGACCGGGCGGTTTATCGCTGATGACCCGATGCATGCGGCGATCGCGGTGGAGTTGACCGATATTGACGCCAATGGCGTGGCCTACCTGGACCAGGAGGCACTGGCGTCCGACCACCACGGGCCGATTGCCGTGCGTCGCGATGAAAACCAGCGCCCGGAGCCGGTGCAGGCTCAGTACGGTGCGCGATTGCAAAGCCTGCAGCCTATCGACACGCCGCATCAGCCGTTGCGCGGCATGGTGGTGTTGCAAGGGCGCAGCGAGTCAGTGCTGGGTGTAGCCTGGCGGCGCGCCGCGGCGTTGGGTGTGAGGGAAAGCGGTTTCTGACAGGAGTGCAGCGCAATGTTGAACAAGGATGGTGCCTTGGCCCAGGGCTTGGAGGTGCGCCCGTCACGCAGCAGTGACGGGCCGTTTTTACACAGCCTCTACCGCTCGGCGCGGGCGGATTTGCAGTGGATCGACGGCGAGCAGGCGCTGGTGGACGAAGTGATTGCCCAGCAATTTCACGTACAGGAGAAGGGCATGGACGAACAATTTCCTGGCGCCCTGCATTACGTGGTCGAAAAACTCGGCACGCCTATCGGCGCGTTGAGTGCCGATTTTGGTCCCAATGAAATCCGCGTGTTGTACCTGGCCTTTATCCCCGCGGCCCGTGGCCAAGGCTTCGGCCGTGCAGTGCTGCAAGGCGTGCAACAGGCTGCCACCCAAGTGGTGTGCCCGGTGACGACGGTGGTCTGGGCGAGCAACCCCCATGCGCGCCAGCATTACCTGGCGCTGGGGTTTCGGGTGGAGGAAGCCACGCCCGCCGCGCAGCGGTTGGTGTGGTATCCGTCTCAGTTGAACACGATGCAGAAGTAACCACGCTGGCCGTCGCGGCCCATGGCTGGTTCGCGGGACACAAACACCTGCTCCAGGCAGGTGCCCTCCAGTGGCAAGCGGCATAAACCGTCGACAAACGTGGTAGGCGCAAGGCTTTCGAGCAACACCCTGAAGGCTCCGCGCGGGCTGCCCGGCAGGCTGGCTTTGGGCGCATCGGTCAGGCTTTGGACCTGAATCGGCAGCGCCGAACCATCCGGCAAGTACAGCACACTGGTGCGATTGAGCAATGGCCGGAAATGTTCCGGAGTGACCAGGTTCAACATAACAGGCTCCGCGTCAGAAGTGCCGGGACGCAGGAGCCC
>NZ_VBVZ01000137.1 GCF_005863185.1 Pseudomonas edaphica | reverse complement strand
TTGCAGGCCTTGAAAAGGGAACGCCATTCCCTGCGGCCTGCGCCTTGCCTGGCCCGCTCTCAGGGGCAACGCGACACAGGAAATAGCTGATGCCCCACCCCTTCCTTAGCGGGCAATCGGGGTCAGGCGGATCAAGTGGATACGACGGCTATCCGCATTCAGAATGCGAAAGCGATAAGCGCCAATCTCAGTGGTTTCGTTACGTTTTGGCAGGTGCCCGAACGCACTCATCACCAAACCACCCACGGTGTCGAACTCATCGTCGGAAAATTCGCTGTCGAAGAACTCGTTGAAGTTCTCGATCGGCGTGAGCGCCTTGATCAGGAAATCACCGCTGGGCAGCGGCTTGATGTAGCTGTCTTCTTCGACGTCGTGCTCGTCTTCGATGTCGCCGACGATTTGCTCGAGCACGTCTTCGATGGTCACAAGACCAGCCACGCCGCCGTATTCGTCGATCACAATGGCCATGTGATTGTGGTTGGCGCGGAACTCGCGCAGCAGCACATTCAGGCGCTTGGATTCAGGCACGAAGGTGGCCGGGCGCAGCAGGTCCTTGATGTTGAAGCTGTCGCCGTTCTCCTTGAGGATCAGCGGCAACAGGTCCTTGGCCAGCAGGACGCCCATGACGTCGTCATGGCTTTCACCGATCACCGGGTAGCGCGAGTGCGCCGAGTCGATCACGGCCGGGAGGAATTCCCGTGGGGTCTGGGTCGCCTTGATGCTGATCATCTGCGAACGCGGGACCATGATGTCCCGAACCTGCAGGTCAGCCACCTGGATGGCGCCTTCGACGATGGCCAGCGCTTCGCTGTCCAGCAACTTGTTCTGATGGGCCTCGCGCAGCAGCTCCAGCAGCTCCTGGCGGTTTTTCGGCTCGTGGGCAAAAGCCTGGGTCAGTTTACCCAGCCATGACTTCTGCCCGTTGCTCGATCGGTCTTCGCTCATAGCGATTACTCTAAATCCTTTGTTGTGTCAGTTATGTGTAGTTTCAGTTTTCGTCGTCTGCATACGGATCAGGGTGACCCAGTTCAGCAAGCAACGTTTGTTCCAGTGTTTCCATTTCGCAGGCTTCGTCATCGTCTATATGGTCGTAACCCAAGAGATGCAAGCAGCCGTGGATGACTAGATGGGCCCAGTGGGCCTCAAGTTCCTTGCCTTGTTCCTTCGCCTCGCGCTCCACCACTTCGACGCAGATCACCAGGTCGCCCAGTAACGGGATATCCAGTAACTCATCCGGCACGTCGGCGGGAAAGGACAGCACGTTGGTCGCGTAATCCTTTTGGCGCCAGGTGTGATTCAGTTCACGGCCTTCGGGCTCGTCCACCAGGCGGATGGTCAGTTCCGAGTCGGCGGTGCGCTGGCGCAGGGCCAAAGCGCACCATTGACGGAACTGCGCTTCGCTGGGGGCGGGCGCGTCGGTGGCCAGCTGCAGGTCTAGCTCAAGCATCGCGGCGCACGTCCTTGGCGGGTGCGTCATCGCGGTGCTCAAAGCGCTCGTAGGCCTCGACAATGCGCTGCACCAGCGGGTGGCGAACCACGTCTTTGGGCATGAAATGCGTGAAGCTGATACCTGGCACGTCCTTGAGCACGTCGATCACCTGGGCCAGGCCGGACTTGGTGCCCTTGGGCAGGTCGACCTGGGTGACGTCGCCGGTGATCACGGCGGTGGAGCCGAAACCGATACGGGTGAGGAACATTTTCATCTGTTCGACCGTGGTGTTCTGGCTTTCGTCGAGGATGATGAAGCTGTTGTTCAAGGTGCGACCACGCATGTAGGCCAGCGGGGCGATCTCGATCACCTGGCGCTCAATCAACTTGGCCACGTATTCAAAGCCGAGCATCTCGTACAGCGCGTCGTAGAGCGGGCGCAGGTACGGGTCGATCTTCTGGGCCAGGTCGCCGGGCAGGAAGCCAAGCTTCTCGCCAGCCTCGACCGCCGGGCGCACCAGCAGGATGCGCCGCACTTGCTCGCGCTCCAGGGCGTCGACCGCACAGGCCACGGCCAGGTAGGTCTTGCCGGTACCGGCGGGGCCGATGCCGAAGTTGATATCGTTACCGAGGATTTCCTTGACGTAGCGCTGCTGATTCAAGCCGCGTGGGCGAATCATGCCTTTTTTGGTGCGCAGGGCCACGCTGGCTTCGGCCACCGGGTTGTTGGCCAAGTCTTCCACGGCGGATTCCTGCAGATACAGGTGCACGGTCTCCGGCGACAGCTCACTACCCTTGGTTTCGCGGTAGAGGCGGCGCAGCAGGTTTTCTGCAGACGTGGTGTGCTGGGGTTCACCAATAAGCTCGAACTGATTGCCGCGGTTGCGGATCTCGATGCTCAGGCGTTGTTCGATCAGGCGCAGGTGCTCGTCGAACTGTCCGCACAGGTTGGCGAAACGGCGAGCCTCAAACGGCTCGAGGAGGAAACGATGGGGTTCTGCTATGGGTGCGTTCAAGGTTGCTTTTAGCCGCCCTTTGGCTGTTTAGGTGAAAGAGAGGATAACGCCAGCGCTCGGCGGGCGAAAGCACTTATATAGGCTGGCTCAATCTCAAGAACCATGAAGATCCACTGTGGGAGCTGGTAAGCCAGCTCCCACATTTGATCCTCATATGTCTTGAGGTCAGTTGATCAGCGACCCACGCAGCGAGTGCGGTTGCGCCGCATCGATGTGCACATCGGCAAACTGGCCGATCAGAGTCGGGTTGTCGCAGCGGAAGTTGACGATCCGGTTGTTCTCGGTACGCCCTTGCAATTCGCCCGGGTCTTTTTTCGAGTAGTCGGTGACCAGGATGCGCTGGATCGAACCGACCATTTGTCGGCTGATCTCGAAACCTTGCTGGTTCAGGCGATGTTGCAGCGCGTTCAAGCGCTCTTTTTTCAGCGATTCCGGCGTGTCATCCGCCAAGTCCGCTGCCGGCGTGCCTGGACGCTGGCTGTAGACGAACGAATACGAGAAGTCGAAGCCGACGTCTTCGATCAGCTTCATGGTCTGCTCGAAATCTTTCTCGGTCTCGCCAGGGAAGCCGACGATGAAGTCCGAACTGATGCAGATGCCCGGCACGGCGGCGCGCAATTTACGCAGCTTGGATTTGTACTCCAGGGCGGTGTGGTTGCGCTTCATGGCCGCCAGAATGCGGTCCGAACCCGACTGCACCGGCAAATGCAGGTGCTTGACCAGCTCCGGCACCTCGGCGTGTGCCTGGATCAGGCTGTCGGAGAACTCCAGCGGGTGCGAGGTGGTGTAGCGAATACGCTCGATGCCGTCCACCGCTGCCACCACGCGGATCAACTCCGCGAGGTCGGCCAGGCGCCCGTCGTGGGTCTGGCCGCGATAGCCGTTGACGTTCTGGCCCAGCAAGGTCACTTCGCGCACGCCGTTTTCGGCCAAGTGGATAATTTCCGACAGCACGTCGTCAAACGGCCGGCTGACTTCTTCGCCACGGGTGTAGGGCACCACGCAGAAGGTGCAGTACTTGCTGCAGCCTTCCATGACCGACACATAGGCACTCGGCCCGTCGATGCGCGGTTCGGGCAAATGGTCGAATTTTTCGATTTCGGGGAACGACACGTCCACCTGCGGCAGCTTGGTGATGCGTGCGGCGTCGATCATTTCCGGCAGGCGGTGCAGGGTTTGCGGGCCGAAAACCACGTCGACATAGGGGGCGCGGTCGCGGATCGCGGCGCCTTCCTGGCTGGCCACGCAGCCGCCGACGGCGATCACCATCTCCGGGTTGGCCAGTTTCAATTCACGCCAGCGGCCCAGCTGGGAGTACACACGGTCCTGGGCACGCTCGCGGATCGAGCAGGTATTGAGCAGGATTACGTCGGCATCTTCGGCGCGGGCGGTGACTTCCAGGGCCTGGTGTTCGCCCAGCAGATCGACCATGCGCGAGCTGTCGTACTCGTTCATCTGGCAACCGTGGGTTTCGATGTAAAGCTTCTTGGCCATGGGAATCGTCAACTGGTGGTAAAGAACCGCGCATTATAGGGGGCATGCCCATTGGTTCCTAGCGCTGTGCATCGGGTGCCATGCTATAGTTCGCGCCCTCTTTTATATCCCCGATGTGTTGTTCGCCCACCATGACCAAACGTGAAGCTCCAATCTACAAGGTGATTTTCCTCAACCAGGGCCAGGTGTTCGAAATGTACGCCAAGCAGATCTATCAAAGTGATCTGTGGGGCTTCCTGGAAGTGGAAGAGTTCGTCTTTGGCGAGCGCACCCAATTGGTCGTCGACCCGGGCGAAGAAAAACTCAAGGCGCAGTTTGAAGGCGTGGTGCGCAGCTTTGTGCCGATGCATTCGATTGTGCGCATTGATGAAGTCGAGCGCCTGGGCACGCCGAAGATCAGCGAAGCGCGTGGCACCAGCAATGTGATGCCGTTTCCGATGCCGATGCCTGAGAAGTAAGGCGTTAGACCGAGTCAAGCTATCGCAGGCAAGCCAGCTCCCACGTTTGGAATGCATTTCCTTGTGGGAGCTGGCTTGCCTGCGATAGCGGTAGGGGGGCTTAGCTGAAATCAGGGCAGGGGCGAAAAGGGCGAACGCCCGTCGGCACTCTGCAATTCCTGCAGGTAATTGCGGAAAATCTGGCCCAGCACTTGGGTGGCCACTTCCAGTTCATCACGCTGCATGTGCTCGGCGACTTCGTCGGCCGTGTCCAGCGCGTCTTCGGCACCGTTGACCGCTGCCATTTTCAGCACGATGTAGGCCTGGACGTTATTGGCCGGCACACCTTCGCCTTTGAAGAACATGTTACCCAGTTGGAATTGCGCCTGGGCGTGGCCCTGCAACGAAGCCTTTTCGAAGTAGCTCAGGGCTTTGTTGAGGTCGCGGGCCGGGTTTTTGTCGTCGTGGAAGTACTCGCCCAACTCGTATTGCGCCTGCGCATCCCCACCGTCGGCCTGTTTCTGGCACGCGCTCAGGGCTTCGGCCTGGCTGTCTGGCTGGGTATTGAGGGTGCAACGACCCATCGCTGGGATTAACAACGAGTTGCCGCCTGCCTGGGCATGTGCCAGCAGCGGCTGAAGGAGCAACAGGCAGCCCAGAACCAGGGTGCGGCCGGTGCGTTTCATGGGAATCGACTTACCTCTGACGGGGCACGCGGACCCTCGGGGGTCCAATAAGCGCGCATTATGAAATAAGCAGGCCCCTGCTTACAAAGTCTTTACTCGTTTTTCTGCTGCGTAGGCAAGTTATCTGCCGGATTGCAGGTGATTTCTCGAAAAATGCAGGAAATCTCTGTAGGCAAAGTAGCAAATCTGACGCTGCGAGGGGCAACGTCAGATGTGTGTGTCCCTTATATCAGGGCTTACTTCAGGGCTGCGAAAGCGCGCTCGGCAGCATCCAGGGTCAGTTTCAACTCCGCTTCGCCATGGGCGATTGAGGTGAACCCGGCTTCGAAAGCGCTCGGTGCCAGGTAAACGCCGCCTTCGAGCATCAAGTGGAAGAAGCGCTTGAACAGGTCGGCATCGCTGCCCATCACGTCATCAAAGGTAACGATATCGTCGGCGCCGCTGAAGTACAGGCCGAACATGCCACCTGCTTGTGTGGTCACGAACGGGATACCCGCCGCATCGGCGCGCTGTTGCAGGCCATTGAGCAGGCGTGTGGTGTAGTCGGTCAGCTCGGCGTGGAAACCCGGGCGGCTGATCAGGCGCAGGGTGGTCAGGCCGGCCGCCATGGCCAATGGGTTACCTGACAAGGTGCCCGCCTGATACACCGGGCCAAGCGGCGCGATGTGCTGCATGATTTCGCGCTTGCCGCCGAAGCAGCCCACGGGCATGCCGCCACCGATGATCTTGCCGAAGGTGCTCAGGTCCGGCGTGACGCCGTAGTAAGCCTGGGCGCCGCCGAGGGCTACGCGGAAGCCGGTCATCACTTCGTCGAAAATCAGCACCACGCCGTGCTTGTCGCACTGCTCGCGCAAACCTTCCAGAAAACCCGGTGCCGGTGGCACGCAGTTCATGTTGCCGGCTACCGGCTCGACGATGATGCACGCCACGTCCTGGCCGACTTCGCTGAGCATCTGCTCAACGGCAGCGATGTCGTTGAACGGCAGGGTCAGGGTGTGTTTGGCAAACGCGGCCGGCACACCCGCCGAGCTTGGCACGCCTTGGGTCAGCAGGCCGGAACCGGCTTTTACCAGCAGGCTGTCGGAGTGGCCGTGGTAGCAGCCTTCGAACTTGATGATGCTGTCGCGGCCGGTGAAACCACGGGCCAGGCGGATTGCGCTCATGGTGGCTTCGGTGCCGGAGCTGACCATGCGCACCATTTCCATCGATGGCACGATTGAGCACACCAGGTCCGCCATCTCGGTTTCCATGGCGGTCGGCGCACCATAGGACAGGCCGTGTTGCAGCTGCTGACGCACCGCGTCGAGCACGTCCGGGTGGCTGTGGCCGAGGATCATCGGCCCCCAGGAACCTACGTAGTCAACGTAGCGCTTGTCATCTTCGTCGGTGACGTAGGCGCCTTCGGCATGCTTGAAGAACAACGGTGTACCGCCGACGCTCTTGAACGCACGCACGGGGGAGTTCACACCGCCGGGGATGTGTTTCTGGGCATTGGCAAACAGGGTTTCGGAACGGGACATGATCGGGCTCTCTACACTTAAACTTTAAGAAGGTCGTTGAAGGCGCGGGCGCGGCGCGTGACTTCCTGGGTGCTGTCGGCACCGAACAGGCCGTGTACCACGGCGAGCAGGTCGGCACCGTGGGCCACCAGGGGGGCGGCGTTCTCCAGGGTGACGCCACCGATCACGCAGATCGGCAACTGCAGACGCGTGCGGGCCTGGGCCAGCATGTCGAGCGTGGCGGCCGGCGCGCCGGGCTTGGTGTTGGAATTGAAAAAGCGGCCGAAGGCGACGTAGCTCGCGCCTTCCTTGGCGGCCTGCTCGGCCAGTTCGATCTGGCTGTGGCAGGTGGCGCCGATGATGGCTTTGGAGCCGAGCAGTGCGCGGGCCGGGGTCAGTGGGCCGTCGGTTTGGCCCAGGTGTACGCCGACGCCCAGGCGCGCGGCCAATTCGGCGTCATCGTTGATGATCAACTGGGTCTTGTAGCGTGAGCACAGCTCGCGCAGTTTCTCGGCTTCACGCAGGCGCCGGGCTTCGTCGCTGCTTTTGTCGCGGTACTGCAACAGGGTTACGCCACCGTCCAGTGCTGCTTCGACGTAGGCGAGGAATTTGCCGGCCAACAGTTGGCTGTCGGTAATGGCGTAAAGGCCACGTAGTTTCATCAAGCAGGCCTCTTGTGCGGTTAAGAGCAGAAATCCAGCGGCAGACGGCGCGGCACGAACTGGCCCTGGCCGAGTTGTTCGGCGTCACGCAGGGTGCGCCAAGTGTAGTTGAGCGCCGATTGCACCGCGCTGGCCAAGCCTTCGCCCTGTGCGATCCGGCCGGCCAAGGCGCTGGCAAGCGTGCACCCCGAGCCGTGATAGCTGCCGGGCAGGCGCTGGCAGGTAAAGGTCTGGCGCGTGCCGTCGCGGCTGTACAGGCGGTTGTGCACTTCATGCTCGTCGCCGTGGCCGCCGGTGATCAGCAGATGCTTTACAAACGGCAGCAGCTTCTCGGCGCATTCGTCCGCCGTGCCCTCGGGCAATTCGGCGAGGATGCGCGCTTCCGGCAAGTTCGGCGTAGCGATCAGCGACAGTGGCAACAGCCGCTCACGCATGGCATAACCGACTTCGTCCTTGCCCAGGCTGCCGCCGCCACCGGCGCGCAGCACCGGGTCGCAGACCACCGGCAGGTGCGGGTGCGCCTGCAGCAGTTCGACCACGGTGTCGACCATCGCGGTGGAACCGAGCATGCCGAGCTTCACCGCCGTCACTTCGGAGTCGCTCAGCACGGCATTGGCCTGGGCCAGTACCCACTCGCGGTCGAGCACGCGAAAATCGCTGACATTGACAGTGTTCTGCACGGTCAAGGCAGTGACGGCCGGGGCCGCATGACAGCCTTGTGCAAGCAGGGCTTCGATATCTGCCTGCAAGCCGGCGCCACCACTGGGGTCGTGGCCGGAGAGACAGAGGACAACGGGGCGAGAGCTGTAGATATTCATGGTGCGCGAGCTTACCACCAAACGCTTTTGGCGTGGCTGTTGGGCGAGAGGCGAATTTCCCGCTTATGTTTATGGTTTGGCTTGGCTGGTTTTTTATTCGGAAAGCGCTTGAGATGCCCGTTCTAGAGCCTTTCAAAAAATTATTTCAATGGTGTCCAATGGCCTCTAGCGGCTATGCTAGAGTGGATCCAAACAACTTAATGTATCGCCGGTATACGTCTACTCAAAAGGAATGGGGGACTTTTGACATAACCGGACAGGCCACGCTGGGGCTCTATGCGCTATTTGCTGATCTTTTTATTGTGCGGGCTGCCGATGCTCGCCAGCGCCATCGAGTTCAACCCGGATACTCGAAGCCTGCCGCTGGGCCGCGTCATGCAAGTGTTCGAAGACCCAACCGACGCCCTCACCATCGCCGATGTCAGCACTCCCGCCTTCGCCGCCCAGTTCAAACCCCATGACAAAGCCACCCTCAACGCCGGCTATTCACGCTCGGTGTTCTGGCTCAAGGTCGACCTGCATTACACCGCCACTGATCCTCGCGCCCCGCGCACCTGGTTTCTGGAGTTGGCGTACCCGCCGCTTAACCAACTGGACCTGTACCAGCGCGACAGCACCGGCAATTACCGCCTGACTACCCGCACGGGCAGCACCCTGGCGTTTTCCAGCCGTGAAGTGCGCCAGGCCAACTACCTGTTCAAGCTCAATTTCGTGCCTGACCAGCAGCAAACCGTGTACCTGCGCCTGCAAAGCCAAGGCTCGATCCAGGCACCGCTGACGCTATGGTCTGCCACCGCCTACCTGGAGCAACAGCCACTGCGCCTGTATGTATTGGGGGCTATCTATGGCGTGTTACTGGGGATGCTGGTCTACAACCTGTTCATCTACTTGAGCGTGCGCGACACCAGCTACCTCTTTTACATCCTCTATATCGCTTCGTTCGGCCTCTACCAGCTCTCGGTCAACGGCGTGGCGGTGGAATATTTCTGGCCGAACAATCCATGGTGGGCGAATGCGGCGGTACCTTTCCTGATCGGTTCGGCGGCGTTGTTCGGTAGCTTGTTCGCGCGCAGTTTCCTGCACACCGCGCAGCACAGCCGCTGGCTTGACCGGGTTTTGCTGGCATTGGCAGCGGCTGGCGCGTTGGTCATGGTGCTGGCGCTGCTGACCAGCTACGCCGTGGCCCTGCGTTTGGCCACAGGTTTGGCGCTGGTGTTTACCGTGACCATCTTTGTGGCCGCCATCAAGGCCTGGTATTGCGGCCAGCGCATGGCGCGTTACTTCATCATCGCCTGGTCGGCGTTCCTGCTGGGCGGGGTGGTCAACACCCTGATGGTGTTGGGCTACCTGCCCAATATGTTCCTCACCATGTACGCCAGCCAGCTCGGCTCGGCCATCGAAGTGGCGCTGTTGTCCCTGGCCCTGGCGGACCGCATCAACGGCATGCGTGAGCAGCAGGCGCAGATCCTGTTCGACGCCAGCCAGAAGCTTGAAGTGCTCAACCAGCAATTGGCGCGCAGTAACCGCCTCAAAGATGAATTCCTCGCCACGCTGACCCACGAACTTCGTACCCCAATGAATGGCGTGATCGGCTCGTTGGAGCTGATGCAGACCGTGCCGCTGGATGACGACCTTACCCAGTACCAGCAAACCGCCGCCGGTTCTGCGCGGGACATGATGCGCATGGTCAACGGCATTCTCACCCTTACCGAATTGCAGGCCGGGCGCCTCACCGCCCATCCCCAGGTCTTCAGCCTGCGGGGCACGCTCGACACCTTGCGCCAGCAATTCACCGCCAGCGCGCACAGCAAAGGCCTGGAGTTTTCTATCGACGTGGCCGATGAACTGCCGGACCGGGTGATTGGCGATGCCGGCAAACTCACTCAATGCCTGGATTGCCTGCTCGACAATGCCTTCAAGTTCACCCACGAAGGTGCGGTGCGCTTGCGCGTGGTGGGTGTGCCGCACAGTGACGGCGAACTGCGCCTGAGCTTCATTGTGACCGACAGCGGCATCGGCTTCGCTTTCCTCGATGAGGCCACGCTGTATCAGCGCTTCTTCCAGGTCGACGGTTCGATGACGCGCGAATACGGCGGCCTGGGCATCGGCCTGGCGATTTGTCGGCAGTTGATCGAACTGCTCGGCGGGCGCCTGACCCATCATTCCGAGCCCCGCAAGGGCAGCCGCTTCCAGTTGGACATGAGCGTCAACCCGGTGCCGCCCGAGCCAAAGCCGGCAACGCACAAACCCCACGCTCAACGAGCGCCCCAGGAATGTACGGTGCTGTTGGTGGACGACAACAGTGTCGGCCAATTGGCGGTACGCGGCATGTTGCTCAAGCTGGGTTATCGGGTGAAAACCGTGGATAACGGCCCGGCCGCCTTGGCGCTTTTTCAGGACCAAACCTTTGATGCGGTGCTGCTGGATATACCCGAGGGCGGCTTCTCGTTGTGCTGTCAGATTCGTGCGCTACCCGGCTGCGGCGAGCTGCCGGTAATTGCCCTGAGCACCTCGCTGCACGCCCCGGATCGAGAGCGTTGTCATGGGGTCGGCATCACCGAACGCCTCAGCAAACCCGTACGTTTCGAGGCGTTGCAAACGGTGCTGGAGCGGCACCTGTTGTGCCCGTTAGAGGGCGAAAGCGCCGAACAATAGGCGGGTATGCCACTTTTTTAAGCCCGATGACGGTGCTTAACTGAAATTCAGGCCTCAACCGCACGTGGCCTATTTTCCAGGAGGCCCGTCATGAACCTGCATCAATTTGCCGAAACCCACGACGTCACCAACCAGCCGCCGTCCCTGGACGGCACCAACCTTTATCGTATCGACCTGCCCCTGCAAGAATGGTCGCGACGCTTTGGCGCCGGCTGGGCGCAGGCGCGTATTGATGCGTACGGCGCGCTGGCCGGTGGGCCGTTGATGGCGGCCGGGTTCCTGGCGAATCAGAACAAGCCGGTGTTCAACAGCCATGACCGCTACGGCCATCGCATCGACCTGGTGGAATTTCATCCGGCCTATCATGAACTGATGCGCACCGCCGTCGAGCATGGCCTGCCATCGCTGCCGTGGGCGCATCCGCAGCCCGGTGCCCATGTGGCCCGCGCCGCCATGACCTACCTGCACAGCCAGGCCGAAGCCGGCAGCGGTTGCCCGTTGACCATGACCTTCGCCTGCGTCCCGGCCCTGCGCCTGCAACCGGACCTGGCGAAGACCTGGTTGCCGAAAATCCTCAACACCGAATACGACCCACGCAACGTCGGCATCGCCCACAAAGCCGGCGCCACCATCGGCATGGCCATGACCGAAAAGCAAGGCGGCACCGACGTGCGCGCCAACACCACCCGTGCCTATCCCGTGGGCGCCGGCGGCCCCGGCCAAGCCTATGAGCTGGTAGGGCACAAGTGGTTCTGCTCGGCACCGATGTGCGATGCGTTCCTCACCTTGGCGCAGACTGACAAAGGCCTGACGTGTTTCCTGCTGCCAAGGCATCGCCCGGATGACACACGCAACCAGTTCTACATCCAGCGCCTGAAAAACAAACTCGGCAATTGCTCCAACGCCTCCAGCGAAGTGGAGTTTCGTGGCGCCCTGGCCTGGATGGTTGGCGAAGAAGGCCGGGGCGTGCCGACCATAATCGAAATGGTCGCCATGACCCGTTTCGACTGCATGGTCGGCTCCAGCGCCTTGATGCGCCAGGCGTTGACCCAGGCCAGCCACCATTGCGCCCATCGCTCAGTCGGCGGCCGCGTGCTCAGTGAACAACCGTTGATGCAAAACGTGCTGGCCGACCTGGCGCTGGAGAGCGAAGCCTCCCTGGCCTTGAGCATGCGCATGGGGCGGGCGCTGGACCATCTGGATAACGAACAGGAAGCCAAATTTGCCCGGCTGGTGACGGCGGTGGGCAAGTATTGGATCTGCAAGCGCGCACCGGCCATGATCAATGAGGCCGCCGAATGCATGGGCGGCGCCGGGTACGTGGAGGACAGCATCCTGCCGCGTCTTTACCGTGAGGCGCCGGTGAATTCGACGTGGGAAGGTTCCGGCAATGTGCAGTGCTTGGACGTGCTGCGGGCATTGTCCAAAGAACCGGGCGTGCTGGAGGCATTGTTTGTCGAACTGGGCGATGGGCATGGTGACAAGCAGCTGGCGCGGCATATCGAGCAATTGAAGTCGGCGTTTATGGACACTCAGGACATCCAGTACCGCGCGCGGCAGTTGACCGAGGACATTGCCGTGGCGTTGCAGGCCAAGCTGTTGCTGGAGGCCGGGAATTCGGTGGTCAGTGACGGGTTTATCGCCAGCCGCCTGGGGGCGTCGTCCGGCCGTGTGTACGGCACCTTGCCGCGCGGGGTGGACGTGGCGGCGATCGTTACGCGCTCGACCCCAACCCCCTGACAACACAGGGTCAAACTGTGGGAGCTGGCTTGCCTGCGATGGCGGTGTACCAGCCAGCAAATGCAGGACTGACACAC
>NZ_VBVZ01000136.1 GCF_005863185.1 Pseudomonas edaphica | reverse complement strand
GCCCGCTAATGTGGAAGACCGGTCACTCGTTGATCAAAAAGAAAATGAAGGAAACCGGCGCGCTGTTGGCCGGTGAAATGAGCGGCCACGTGTTCTTCAAAGAGCGCTGGTTCGGGTTTGACGACGGCATTTACAGCGCCGCCCGTCTGCTGGAGATCCTCAGCAAGGAAAAATCCACGGCGCAAGAGCTGTTTCAGACCTTCCCGAACGATATTTCTACGCCAGAGATCAATATACATGTGACCGAGGAGAGCAAATTCAGCATCATTGACGCACTGCACGATGCGCAATGGGGCGAAGGCGCCAACCTGACCACCATTGATGGTGTGCGAGTCGATTACGCCAAAGGCTGGGGCCTGGTTCGCGCGTCCAACACCACACCGGTGCTGGTCCTGCGTTTCGAGGCGGATACCGAGGCTGAGTTGCAGCGCATCAAGGACGTGTTCCACGCCCAGTTGAAACGTGTTGCCCCTGATCTCCAATTACCGTTCTGATTTTTTTACCGGAGCCCTGAATGACCCTCGAACGCGAAGCCGCTGCCAACACTGCCAAGGTCCTGTCCGAAGCGTTGCCTTACATTCGACGCTACGTCGGCAAGACGCTGGTGATCAAGTACGGCGGCAATGCCATGGAAAGCGACGAGCTGAAAACCGGTTTTGCCCGCGACATCGTGTTGATGAAAGCCGTGGGGATCAACCCGGTAGTCGTCCATGGTGGCGGCCCGCAAATCGGCGACCTGCTCAAGCGCTTGTCGATCGAGAGTCACTTCATCGATGGCATGCGCGTCACCGACGCGCAGACCATGGACGTGGTGGAGATGGTCCTTGGCGGCCAGGTCAACAAGGACATCGTTAACCTGATCAACCGCCATGGCGGCAGTGCCATCGGCCTGACCGGCAAGGACGCGGAACTGATCCGCGCGAAAAAGCTGACGGTGACCCGCCAGACGCCGGAAATGACCCAGCCGGAAATCATCGACATCGGCCAGGTCGGCGAAGTGATCGGCATCAACACCGACTTGTTGAACCTGCTGGTCAAGGGCGACTTCATCCCGGTGATCGCGCCCATCGGCGTGGGCGCCAACGGTGAGTCCTACAACATCAACGCCGATCTGGTCGCCGGTAAAGTGGCTGAAGCACTGAAAGCCGAGAAGCTGATGCTGCTGACCAACATCGCCGGGCTGATGGACAAGGAAGGCAAGGTATTGACCGGTTTGACCACTCAACAAGTGGACGAGCTGATTGCCGATGGCACCATCTACGGCGGCATGCTGCCGAAGATCCGTTGCGCGCTGGAAGCCGTGCAAGGCGGCGTGGGCAGTTCGCTGATCCTGGATGGCCGCGTGCCGAATGCGATCCTGCTGGAAATCTTCACCGATACGGGTGTGGGTACGCTGATCAGTAACCGCAAGCGGCCTTAAACGCCAAATACCAAAAGGCCCCGCTCAATCCAATTGAGCGGGGCCTTTTTTGTTTTCACAGTTCCAATGTGGGAGCTGGCTTGCCTGCGATGACGGCGGCACATTCAAGAACTGCACCGCCTGACATACCGCTATCGCGGGCAAGCCCGCTCCCACAGGGGTTCGGTGTCAGACGCCGAACTGCTCACGGTACGCACGCACTGCAGGCAAATGCTGCTTGAGCTGCGCGTCATCTTCCAGGTATTGCAGCACTTGGTTCAACGAAACAATGCTCACCACCGGAATACCGAAATCACGCTCCACTTCCTGGATTGCCGACAACTCACCGTTGCCGCGCTCCTGGCGGTTCAGCGCGATCAGCACGCCGGCGGCCTTGGCACCTTCCTGGGACGCGATGATCTGCATCACTTCACGGATGGCGGTGCCGGCGGTGATCACATCGTCGATGATCAGCACGTCGCCCTTGAGTGGCGCACCGACCAGGCTGCCGCCTTCGCCATGAGCCTTGGCCTCTTTGCGGTTGAAGCACCATGGCAAATCCAGCTCATGATGTTCAGCCAGGGCCACGGCCGTAGCGGCCGCCAGAGGGATGCCCTTGTAGGCTGGCCCGAACAACACGTCGAAGGAAATACCGCTATCGACGATGGCTGCCGCATAGAAACGACCCAGCTGAGCCAGGGCCGAACCCGAGTTGAACAGGCCTGCATTGAAGAAGTAAGGGCTGGTGCGCCCAGACTTCAAAGTGAACTCACCGAAGCGTAAAACGCCGCGATCGATGGCAAAACGAATGAAATCGCGTTGATACGCCTGCATGAAAAAAGCCTCAGATACCACGGATTTAGCTAATTAGGTAGACGGCGTGTATCATACACGCACGCGATTTTTGGGGCCATTTATGCGGATCATCAGTGTGAACGTCAATGGTATTCAGGCTGCAGTCGAGCGTGGTTTGCTCAGTTGGCTGCAAGCACAGAATGCCGACGTCATCTGCCTGCAGGACACCCGCGCCTCCGCCTTTGAACTGGACGACCCAGCCTTCCAACTGGATGGCTACTTCCTTTATGCCTGTGATGCCGAAGTCCCTGCCCAAGGTGGCGTGGCTCTGTACTCACGGTTGCAACCCAAGGCGGTCATCAGCGGCCTCGGCTTCGAGACAGCCGACCGCTACGGGCGCTACCTGCAAGCCGATTTCGACAAGGTCAGCATCGCGACCTTGCTGCTCCCTTCGGGGCAGAACGGCGATGAAGACTTGAACCAGAAGTTCAAGCTAATGGACGATTTCGCCCGTTATCTGGATAAACAGCGACGCAAACGTCGCGAGTACATTTACTGTGGCTCGCTGTACGTGGCGCAACAGAAGCTGGATATCAAGAACTGGCGCGACAGCCAGCAATCACCGGGTTTCCTGGCGCCGGAACGGGCCTGGATGGACGAGATTGTCGGCAACATGGGCTATGTGGATGCCCTGCGCGAAGTCAGCCGTGAAGGCGACCAGTACAGCTGGTGGCCGGATAACGAACAGGCTGAGATGCTCAACCTGGGCTGGCGTTTTGACTACCAGTTGCTGACCCCAGGTCTGCGCCGGTTCGTTCGCAGCGCACGCCTGCCGCGTCAGCCGCGTTTTTCGCAGCACGCGCCGCTGATCGTGGACTACGACTGGACGCTGACCATCTAAGGTCTTTTTCCGGGCACAAAAAAACCGACATCGCTGTCGGTTTTTTTGTGCCTGCTCATTATTTGACCACTCGCCAGGTCAAGGGGTAGCGATAGGCAATCCCCTTGTTGGCCTTGATGCTACCGATGATCGTCAGCACCACCGTGGCGATTGCCAGGGCAAACATCAGGAAAAACCCGATCACCGCGAAGGCCAGCACAATGCACGCCATCCAGGCGATGGCTACGGTGATCTGGAAGTTCAGGGCTTCCTTGCCCTGATCATCAATGAACGGGTCCACTTCCTTCTTCATCTGCCACAGGATCAGCGGCCCCACGACACTGCCGAAAGGGAACACAAACCCCAGAAACGCCGCGAGATGACACAACATGGCTCCCTGGCGCACTTCGTAGGAAGGCGTAGGTACGGGCATTTGGCTGTCATTCATGGCGCTTCTCCTTGAGGCAGGCTCAGTCGGCCAGTGCGGCGTTCTGCAGTTCGAAGATTTCGGTCATGCCTTTCTGGGCCAGGGCGAGCATGGCGTTCAGGTCGGCTGGCTGGAATGGCGCGCCTTCGGCGGTGCCCTGCACTTCGATGAAACCACCGGTGCTGGTCATCACTACGTTCAGGTCGGTCTCGGCGGCCGAATCTTCCAGGTAGTCCAGGTCCAGCACAGGCTCGCCCTGATACATGCCAACCGACACAGCGGCGATCATCTGCTTGAGCGGGTCGCCGCCTTTGAGGCCGCCGCGCTTCTTGATCACTTTAAGCGCATCTACCAGGGCCACCATGGCGCCAGTGATGGAGGCGGTGCGGGTGCCGCCGTCAGCCTGGATCACGTCGCAGTCGACGTACAGGGTCACGTCGCCCAGCTTGGACATGTCCAGGGCTGCGCGCAGCGAGCGGCCGATAAGGCGCTGGATTTCCAGGGTGCGACCGCCTTGCTTGCCACGGCTGGCTTCACGCTGGTTACGCTCGCCGGTAGCGCGCGGCAGCATGCCGTACTCGGCAGTCAACCAACCCTGACCTTGGCCTTTAAGGAAGCGCGGCACGCCGTTTTCGACGCTGACGGTGCAGATCACTTTGGTATCGCCAAACTCGACCAGTACAGATCCCTCGGCGTGTTTGGTGTAGTTGCGGGTAATGCGGATCGAGCGGAGCTGATCGGCAGCGCGACCACTTGGACGTTTCATAGGGGATACCTGTACGAAGGACGAAAAACTGCCGAGCATTATAGAGCCGCGAACCGTTTCGGGGCACTTCTAAAAAATTCGGTTACGAATGGCCTGGTCGGCGCCCATTGTTTGGGCGCGCTCGCCCCACTGCGCTACAATCCTGCGCCTTCGCAGCCTGTCGGCTTCAAAATTTACCCATCAGCCCGCATTTGCGGGTCTGCATCGCGAGGTACTTCCATGGTGCACAGCATGACCGCCTTCGCCCGCGTCGAAAAAGCCGGCGCCCAGGGCACCCTGAGCTGGGAACTGCGCTCGGTCAACAGCCGCTACCTGGAGCCGCACCTGCGCCTGCCGGAATCCTTCCGCGACCTCGAAGGCGCCGTGCGTGAAGCGTTGCGCCAGGGTATCTCGCGGGGCAAGCTGGAATGCACCCTGCGTTTTACCGAAGAAACCACCGGCAAGCCGCTGCAGGTCGACCGCGATCGCGCCGCGCAACTGGTAGCCGCCGCCGAAACCATCGCCGGCCTGATCAAGCAACCGGCCGCGCTGAACCCGTTGGAAGTGCTGGCCTGGCCCGGTGTACTGGTGGCCGACGCCACCGACCCGCAAGCCCTCAATGCCGAAGCCCTCGCCCTGTTCACCCAGGGCTTGAAGGAACTCAAGGCCGGCCGCGAGCGCGAAGGCGCCGAACTGGCCCGCCTGATCAATGAGCGCCTGACTTCGATCGAAGAAGACGTGGTCACCCTGCGTGAGCTGGTGCCGCAGATGCTCGCCACCCAGCGCCAGAAGGTTCTGGACCGCTTCACCGACATGAAGGCCGACCTCGACCCGGTGCGCCTGGAACAGGAAATGGTGCTGCTGGCGCAAAAGAGCGACGTAGCCGAAGAACTCGACCGCCTGAGCACCCACATCCTCGAAGTGCGCCGCGTACTCAAATCAGCGGGTGCCGCCGGTCGGCGCCTGGACTTCCTGATGCAGGAACTCAACCGCGAAGCCAATACACTGGGTTCCAAGGCGTTTGATCCGCGCAGCACCACGGCTGCGGTCAACCTCAAAGTGTTGATCGAGCAGATGCGCGAACAAGTACAGAATATTGAGTAAGGCAACTTCCATGACCCACAGCACCGGCACCCTTTACATCATTTCTGCGCCATCGGGCGCGGGCAAGAGCAGCCTGGTCAAAGCCTTGACCGACGCCGACGAGCAAATCCGCATTTCGGTCTCGCACACCACCCGCGCCATGCGCCCAGGTGAAGTGAACGGCGTGCACTATCACTTCGTCGAGCGCACCGAGTTCGTCAAGATGATCGAACACGGCGACTTTCTGGAGCGCGCGGAAGTGTTCGGCAACCTCTATGGCACCTCGCAAAGCCACCTGCAGCAGACGCTGGACGAAGGCCACGACCTGATCCTGGAGATCGACTGGCAGGGCGCCGAACAAGTGCGCCAACTGATGCCCAAGGCGCGTTCCATCTTCATCCTGCCGCCGTCTTTGGAAGCGTTGCACCAGCGCCTGACCAACCGCGGCCAGGACAGCGACGAGATCATCGAAGGCCGCATGCGCGAAGCCGTCAGCGAAATGAGCCACTACGTCGACTACGACTACCTGATCATTAATGACGATTTTGCCCACGCACTGGATGACTTGAAGGCGATTTTTCGCACCAATCAGCTCCAGCAAAAGCGCCAACAGCAGCGTTTTGGCAAATTACTCGCTGAACTGCTTGGTTGATTGGCGCTTCCCAAAACCGCTGCAAGGGCTTTACATTGGCACTTGTAGCGGTTTTGCGAGGGCGCGGGGAAAATCAGCGCTTCCCTAAACGCTGGTGATTTTTTAAACTGTTTAGTCCGCTCGCCCAACCGGGCAGCGCGCATCTTGCATTCGCTCCGAGGAATACCATGGCCCGCGTAACCGTTGAAGACTGCCTAGAACACGTGGATAACCGCTTTGAGCTGGTCATGCTCTCTACCAAGCGTGCCCGTCAACTGGCCACCGGCGGCAAAGAGCCCCTGGTCCAGTGGGAAAACGACAAGCCTACCGTTGTAGCCCTGCGTGAAATCGCTGAAGGCCTTATGAGCTACGAGTTCATCGCCAACGCTGAAATCGTTGAAGACGAACCGCTGTTTGCAGCGTTCGAGGACGAGTCCAACGAGGCCGTCTAAGCCTATGCCTGGTCGACGTAGCACGGCGCGGGGTCACAGCCAACGGCAGGAGTTCATACTTTGCCGAGCATAGACGCCCTCGCCGATCGCTTATCGGCCTACCTCGGCCCAGACCAGGTCAACCTGGTCCGCCGAGCGTATTTCTACGCCGAACAAGCCCACGACGGCCAGCGCCGCCGAAGCGGCGAGGCGTATGTCACCCATCCTCTTGCGGTGGCAAATATTCTTGCCGACATGCACATGGACCATCAGAGCCTGATGGCCGCGATGCTGCATGACGTGATCGAAGACACCGGCATCGCCAAGGAAGCGCTCAGCGCGCAATTTGGTGAAACCGTGGCCGAACTGGTCGACGGGGTCAGCAAACTGACCCAGATGAACTTCGAGACCAAGGCTGAAGCCCAGGCAGAAAACTTCCAGAAAATGGCCATGGCCATGGCGCGGGATATCCGTGTGATTCTGGTCAAGCTGGCCGACCGGCTGCACAACATGCGCACGCTGGAAGTGCTGTCCGGCGAAAAACGCCGGCGCATCGCCAAGGAAACCCTGGAAATCTACGCCCCCATCGCCAATCGGCTGGGCATGCATGCCATTCGTATCGAATTCGAAGACCTCGGCTTCAAGGCCATGCACCCGATGCGCTCGGCGCGCATCTACCAGGCGGTCAAGCGCGCACGGGGCAACCGCAAGGAAATCGTCAACAAGATCGAAGAGTCGCTGAGCCACTGCCTGGCGATCGACGAGATTGAAGGCGAAGTCAGCGGCCGGCAGAAGCACATCTACGGCATCTACAAGAAGATGCGCGGCAAGCGCCGGGCCTTTAACGAGATCATGGACGTGTACGCGTTCCGGATCATCGTCGACAAGGTAGACACCTGCTACCGCGTGCTGGGTGCTGTACATAATTTGTACAAACCCCTGCCGGGGCGCTTCAAGGACTACATCGCCATTCCCAAGGCCAACGGCTATCAGTCGCTGCATACCACGCTGTTCGGTATGCACGGGGTGCCGATCGAGATCCAGATCCGCACGCGGGAAATGGAAGAGATGGCCAACAACGGCATCGCCGCCCACTGGCTATACAAATCCAGCGGTGACGAACAGCCAAAAGGCACCCACGCCCGTGCTCGCCAGTGGGTCAAAGGCGTGCTGGAAATGCAACAACGTGCCGGCAACTCCCTGGAATTCATCGAAAGCGTGAAGATCGACCTGTTCCCGGACGAGGTCTACGTGTTCACGCCCAAAGGCCGAATCATGGAGCTGCCCAAAGGCTCCACGGCGGTCGACTTTGCCTACGCGGTGCACACCGACGTCGGTAACAGCTGCATTGCCTGCCGGATCAACCGTCGCCTCGCGCCGCTGTCCGAACCGCTGCAAAGCGGCTCCACGGTCGAGATCGTCAGTGCTCCCGGCGCGCGCCCGAACCCGGCCTGGCTCAACTTCGTGGTCACCGGTAAAGCGCGGACACACATCCGCCACGCCCTGAAGTTGCAACGCCGCTCCGAATCCATCAGCCTCGGCGAACGCCTGTTGAACAAGGTCCTCAACGGTTTCGACAGTGCCCTGGACAAAATTCCGACAGAGCGCGTACAAGCGATGCTCCACGAGTATCGCCAGGAAACCATCGAAGACCTGCTGGAAGATATCGGCCTGGGTAACCGCATGGCCTATGTAGTCGCTCGTCGCCTGCTCGGCGAAGGCGAACAATTGCCAAGCCCGGAAGGTCCACTGGCGATTCGCGGCACCGAAGGCTTGGTGCTCAGCTACGCAAAATGCTGTACGCCGATCCCGGGCGACCCGATTGTCGGCCACTTGTCGGCGGGCAAAGGCATGGTGGTGCACCTGGACAACTGCCGCAATATCACCGAAATCCGCCACAACCCGGAGAAATGCATCCAGCTCTCTTGGGCCAAGGATGTCACCGGCGAATTCAACGTCGAGCTGCGTGTGGAGCTGGAGCATCAGCGCGGCCTGATCGCACTGCTTGCCAGCAGCGTCAACGCGGCCGACGGCAATATCGAAAAAATCAGCATGGATGAACGCGATGGGCGCATCAGCGTGGTCCAGCTGGTGGTCAGCGTGCACGACCGCGTGCACCTGGCCCGCGTGATCAAGAAACTGCGCGCCCTGACCGGAGTGATCCGTATCACCCGTATGCGTGCATAGCCCCTCTCTTACAAGGAGCAACTCATGACCAAGACTGTTATCACCAGCGACAAAGCCCCGGCCGCCATCGGCACTTACTCCCAGGCGATCAAGGCGGGCAACACCGTCTACATGTCCGGCCAGATTCCGCTGGACCCAAAGACCATGGAACTGGTTGAAGGCTTCGAAGCACAAACCGTACAAGTCTTCGAAAACCTGAAATCCGTAGCCGAAGCCGCCGGCGGTTCGTTCAAGGACATCGTCAAGCTGAACATCTTCCTCACCGACCTGAGCCACTTCGCCAAGGTCAACGAGATCATGGGCAAGTACTTCGAACAGCCGTACCCAGCCCGCGCTGCCATCGGCGTTGCTGCGCTGCCAAAGGGCGCACAGGTTGAGATGGACGCGATTCTGGTCATCGAGTAAAACACCCGGCGCAGCCTCAACAGGCTGCGCCGACTTCGTTTCAGAAGGATTTCATGATGCGCAAAGCGCTTGTAGCCACTTCGTTGCTCGCCCTGTTGCTCGGCGGCTGCGCCAGCAACCCCGCCGACCTGGATGTGAGTGGCACCTGGATCAACCAGGCCGCCATCAACGCGGCAGCCAAGGGCGGCCCTTTGCGCGAAGCGCTGCAGAGTTTTGGCCCGAACCTCGAATGGGAGGTCAATACCAAGGCTTTGCAGGCGCGCTACTACAACGGCTTTGAAGTCGCCGAAGGCAAGTTGCTCGGGGATAAATCCGGCGCCTGGAACGTCGAGTTCTACGGCAGCTCCGCCACCGAACTCAAGCGCAAAGGCAAACAACTGCTGCAAGTGGCCAACGATAACGAGCCCGAGCAACTGTTCGCCCGTGCCAAGGATCCCGCCCCGGAAGGTGCGCCACTGGGCGCCAACTTCGAACGGGCACTGTATGCAGCCTATATGGGCGGCGACTGGAAGATTACCGACGGCAACGGCGACGGTTCCACAGTGCAGTTCCAGGCCGACGGAAAGGTCGCCGGCCTGCCAGGCGTCGACCGCTACTCGCTGTGTCTGGCGGGCGACTGCGCCTCTATGAGCGGCGGCTACGACAGCATCTGGCTGCAATTGAACGGCCAGGGCAACCCCTGGATCTTCACGCGCAAAGGCAAGCAGTTGGCGATATTCCAAGCGATCAACACCGCGCTGGCCGACGAGGTGCCGCAGTTCACGCCCGGCCCGCGCCAATGGCTGCTTGAGAAGAAATAACCAGCATCACCCTGAAGCAAATGTGGGAGCTGGCTGGCCTGCGATGACGGTGGCTCAGTCGAGATAGAGGTCGACTGATACTTCGCTATCGCAGGCAAGCCAGCTCCCACATTTTTTGACTGCGTTTCAGCCCTTGAGAATCGCCGCATACCCTTCGCGATAAGTCGGGTAGGTCGGCACCCAGCCCAACGCCTTAGCCCGGGCGTTGCTGCATTGTTTGCTGCCGGCACGCCTTACACTGGCGTCATCCGCCCACTCCGTCACGCCCAGGTACTCGCGCAACCAGCCCACCACCTCCGCCAATGGCGCTGGGGCATCGTCGACCCCGATGTAGATTTTTTCCAGCGAGCCACCCTGCTCTACATGACGCAGCAAAAAGGCCAGCAAACCTGCCGCATCATCCGCGTGAATCCGGTTGCCATACAACGGCGGATCGATCGCCACGCGATAGCCCTGGCGTACCTGGGTCAGCAGCCATTCGCGGCCCGGGCCGTAAATCCCGGTCAAGCGCACGATACTCGCTGGGATCCCACTGTTGAGCGCGACCTGCTCGGCCTCCAGCATGACCTGGCCGGAATAGCCCGTCGCCCTGGTATCAGATGTTTCGTCGACCCACTCACCATTCTGCTGGCCATACACGCTGCTGCTGGAAACAAACAGCAGGTGCCTGGGCGCCTGGCCGTAGTCACTCAGCCACTCCAACACATGCTGCAACCCTTGCACGTATGCCGCGCGATACCCGGCCTCATCGTGGTCGGTGGCGGCCGCGCAATACACCAGGTAATCCACTGCGCCGATCGGCCAGGTCTCAGGACAATCCTTTTTGAACAGGTCGCCGGCAATGCCGATCACGCCATCGGGGAGCTTTGAAACATCACGGCGCAGGCCATGAACCTCCCAATTCGCGCCGAGCAATTGGCTAGCCAGCCGGCTCCCCACATCGCCGCAACCGGCAATCACAACAGAAGGCGCAGACATCATAAAACTCCGTTCTTAAAGGTCTAGATTAGCCCTCGCAGATGACGAGCGGCCAGAAAAAGCACAAATAAAGTTACTGTATTACTTCTGTTAACAAGAATTACTTGCAATAATAACGGCCCATTTGTCCTCGACCCTCAAGGGTCTGGCAGGACGATCACTCAATTTTTCCTCTCAGGTCCGGCCAGCATGACACGTAATACAAACCCCGCTTCGCCAACCAAGCTTCACAGCCCATCCCGCGCCTGGCGTGCGATTGCTGCGCTGCTGTTCAGCGTACTGCTGGCACCGACCGCTGCCTTCGCTGATGCCACCGCCCCAGCCGCACCGGCTGCTGCCGAGCACACCGGCGCTACGCCAGCTGCTCCTGTTGCCGCCCCGGTTGCCACAGACCCGGCCCAGGCTGCAGGCGACGTCGCACCTGCCGACGAAACCGGTGTAGTGTTGGAAGAAGACAACAGCCTGGGCATGGCCCATGACCTGTCGCCGTGGGGCATGTACCAGAACGCTGACGTCGTGGTAAAAGCCGTGATGATCGGCCTGGCCATCGCCTCGATCATCACCTGGACCATCTGGATCGCCAAGGGCTTCGAGCTGCTGGGCGCCAAGCGCCGTCTGCGCGCTGAGATCGTCCACCTGAAAAAAGCCACCACCCTCAAGGAAGCCAGCGAGAGCGCGACCAAGAAGGGCACCCTGGCCAACCTGCTGGTACACGACGCTCTGGAAGAAATGCGTCTGTCGGTCAATACCCGCGAAAAAGAAGGCATCAAGGAACGCGTCAGCTTCCGTCTCGAACGCCTGGTTGCAGCATGCGGCCGTAACATGAGCAGCGGCACCGGTGTGCTGGCCACCATCGGTTCCACCGCACCGTTTGTCGGCCTGTTCGGCACCGTGTGGGGCATCATGAACAGCTTCATCGGCATCGCCAAAACCCAGACCACCAACCTCGCCGTCGTCGCCCCCGGCATCGCCGAAGCCCTGCTGGCAACCGCGCTGGGCCTGGTTGCAGCAATCCCTGCGGTGGTGATCTACAACGTCTTCGCCCGTTCGATTGCCGGCTACAAGGCCCAGGTTTCGGACGCGTCGGCAGAAGTCCTGCTGCTGGTCAGCCGCGACCTCGATCACCTGCCTACCGAGCGCAGCTCGCAACCGCACATGGTGAAAGTGGGGTAATCGGCCATGGGCCTGCATTTGAATCAAGGCGACGACGAACTCGTCGAGAACCACGAGATCAACGTCACGCCGTTTATCGACGTAATGCTCGTGCTGCTGATCATCTTCATGGTGGCCGCGCCGCTGGCGACCGTGGATATCAAGGTCGACCTGCCCGCGTCCAGCGCCAAGCCTGCGCCGCGGCCGGAGAAGCCGATTTTTCTCAGCGTCAAGGCGGACCAACGCCTGTTCCTGGGCGAAGAAGAAGTCAAAGCTGAAACCCTGGGCCCGGTGCTCGACGCCAAGACCCAAGGCAAGAAAGACACGACGATCTTCTTCCAGGCCGACAAAGGCGTGGACTACGGCGACCTGATGAGTGTGATGGATGCCCTGCGGGCAGCCGGCTACCTCAAGGTAGGCCTGGTCGGACTTGAGACGGCAGCCAAGAAATGATCACGACGCGCCACAAACTGACGCGTTATGGCACCAGCCTCGCCGTCGTGCTGGGCGTGCATGCCGTCGCGATTATCATCGCGCTCCAGTGGTCCGCGCCGCATCCGGTAACACTGCCACCGGCGGCGATGGTCATCGACCTCGCGC
>NZ_VBVZ01000135.1 GCF_005863185.1 Pseudomonas edaphica | reverse complement strand
GGCATCACCTCGGTTTTACTGAAAAACCGAGGCGCCTGCATCGCAGGCAAGCCAGCTCCCACACAAGGTCAGTGGTGTGTTCAAGTAACTTGATGCCTATAAAAACAGATGTTCGTGGAGCCTCGCCGATGAAATCCTGTGAAGTCAATTTTGACGGTCTAGTGGGGCCGACCCATAACTACGGCGGTTTGTCCTATGGCAACGTCGCGTCCCAGAGCAACAGCCAGCAGTCTTCGAACCCCAAGGTTGCGGCGTTGCAGGGCCTGCAGAAAATGAAAGCCCTGATGGACATGGGCTTTGTGCAAGGCGTGCTGGCGCCGCAAGAGCGCCCGGATGTGGCCGCCTTGCGCAGCCTCGGTTTCAGCGGCACTGACGCCCAAGTGATCCAGCAGGCCGCCAAGCAGGCGATGCCATTGCTGGTGGCCAGCTGCTCGGCGTCGAGCATGTGGGTGGCCAACGCCGCCACGGTCAGCCCGAGCGCCGATACGGCGGATGGCCGCGTGCACTTCACCGCCGCCAACCTCAACTGCAAATACCACCGCAGCATCGAGCACCCGACCACCAGCCGTGTGCTGGGGGCGATGTTTGCCGATGGCAAGCACTTTGCCCATCACGCCGCGTTGCCGGCGGTGGCGCAGTTCGGCGATGAGGGCGCCGCCAACCACACGCGTTTTTGCCGTGACTACGGCGAGGCCGGGGTTGAGTTTTTCGTGTTCGGGCGCAGTGCGTTCGACACCCGTTACCCGGCGCCGCAAAAATACCCGGCGCGCCAGACCCTTGAAGCCTCCCAGGCGGTTGCACGCCTGCACGGCTTGAAAGATGACGGCGTGGTGTACGGCCAGCAGAACCCGGCGGTAATCGATGCCGGTGTGTTCCACAATGACGTGATCGCGGTGGGCAACGGCGAGGTGTTGTTCTACCACGAGGACGCGTTCCTCAATACCGAGCAGATGCTCGCCGAACTGCAAGGCAAGTTGGGCAAGCTGGGTGGCAACTTCCAGTCGGTGTGTGTGCCACGCGCCGAGGTCAGCGTCGAAGACGCGGTGCGTTCCTACCTGTTCAACAGCCAGTTGCTGACCCGCGCCGACGGCTCGATGCTGCTGATCGTGCCGGAAGAATGCCGCGCCAACGAGCGCGTCTGGCAGTACCTGCAAGGCCTGACGGCCTCCGGTGGGCTGATCCGCGAAGTCAAGGTCTTCGACCTCAAGCAAAGCATGCAGAACGGCGGTGGCCCGGCGTGCCTGCGCTTGCGCGTGGCCTTGAATGAATCGGAACTGGCGGCGGTGAACCCAGGCGTTATCATGACCGCGCCGTTGTACGAAACGCTGACCCAATGGGTCGACAAGCACTACCGCGACAGCCTGCGTGAAAGCGACCTGGCTGACCCGCAATTGCTGCTTGAGTGCCGGACGGCACTGGATGAACTGACGCAAATCCTTAAACTGGGCTCGGTTTATCCTTTCCAGATCAATTAAATCTGCCTCTTTTTACACCCTATGCTGAGAACAATTTATGACCACCGACACCCTCAAACTGATCCTTGAAGACACCGACGGCACCCAGTTGGAAACCTCCTGCACCCGCGTCGCCGTGGTGTGGCAGGGCAAGGAAATCTGGATCCAGCACGACGGCCGTGGCCAACTGCTGATCGGCGTGGACGTGGAAGAAGGTGACGCTGAATACGCCAACCTGCTGATGCGCCCACTGGCCACCAACCTGATGAGCCTGCAATTGGAAATGGAACCGGCCGACGTTGAAGGCGATGACGACGATCACGTTCACGGTCCTGGCTGCAACCACTAAGGAAGCTGCTTATGCTCGCCCTCGGCAAACTGCTTGAACTGACCCTCGCCGGTCGCGAACCGGCGCAAAAAATTCAACTGACTGTCGACGGCGTGCAGATGCGCTGGCTCAGCGAAGGCGCGCTTGAAGTGCGCCCTCCGCAGGCATTGGACAACGGCGGCGACCTGCTGCTGTCGTCCGGCATCCATGGCAACGAAACCGCGCCGATCGAATTGCTCGACCGCCTGTTGCATGGCATTGCCCGTGGGGAGATCAAACCCCGCAATCGTATTCTGTTCCTGTTCGGCAACCCCGAGGCCATGCGCCGCGGCGAGCGTTACCTTGAGCTGGACGTCAACCGGCTGTTCAACGGCCGTCACGAACAAAACATCGGCCCGGAGGCCATGCGCGCCGCCGAGCTTGAGCAACTGGCTCGCAGCTTCTTCAGCCTGCCGGGCCGTTCGCGCCTGCATTACGACCTGCACACGGCCATTCGCGGCTCGAAGATCGAGCAGTTTGCGCTGTACCCGTTCAAGAACGGGCGCCAACATTCGCGCCACGAGCTGGCGCGCCTGAACGCTGCCGGTATGCAGGCGGTGTTGTTGCAGAGCAAAACCTCGATCACGTTCACCGCGTTCACCTACGAGCAACTCGACGCCGAAGCCTTCACCCTGGAATTGGGCAAGGCCCGACCGTTCGGGCAGAACCAGGGCGTGGATGTGTCACGCCTGGAGACACGGTTGAAGCAGATCATCGAAGGTGATGAGCCCGAAACCGAGAGCCTCGATGGCCTGCAACTGTTTGCCGTCTCTCGCGAAGTGATCAAGCACAGTGATGCCTTCCTGCTGCACCTGCCGGCGGATGTGGAAAACTTTTCGCCATTGGCCAAGGGCTACCTGCTGGCCGAAGACGTGGCCAAGACCCGCTGGGTGATCGAGGAGGAGGGCGCGCGCATCATCTTCCCGAACCCGAAGGTCAAGAATGGTTTGCGGGCGGGGATATTGATCGTGCCGACCACGGATGCTGGCCTGATATAGGTCCCAAGACAGCCGCGATCAAATGTGGGAGCTGGCTCGCCTGCGATGGCGGCGGCACAGGCAACAGTGATGTTGACTGACCTGCCGCTATCGCAGGCAAGCCAGCTCCCACACAAGCAAGCGCCCACAAAAAACCCGGCTCTGAGGCCGGGTTTTTTGGTGTTGCTTAGACCGCTACAGCACGCGGCTCGCTGCGACGGATCGCACGCACCTTGTGCAGCGTGTCGGCGCACGTGCGCGCGGCTTCCTGGCCCTTGTGCACGAAGTGCTCGTAGAAGAAGGTGTGGTGCTCGCTGCCCGCGTGGAAGTGATGCGGGGTCAGGGATACCGAGAACACCGGCACTTCGGTTTCCAGCTGCACCTGCATCAGGCCGCTGACCACCGATTGGGCGACGAATTCGTGGCGGTAGATGCCACCGTCCACCACCAATGCCGCGGCGACGATGCCGGCGTAACGGCCGGTCTTGGCCAGCAGCTTGGCGTGCAGGGGCATTTCGAAGGCGCCGCCGACTTCGAAGAAATCGATGTCCGATTCCTGGTAGCCCTGGGCGATCATTTCGGCGAGGAAGCCTTTGCGCGATTGGTCGACAATATCCTTGTGCCAGCAGGCCTGGATAAACGCGACGCGCTCGCCGTGGTGGTTTTTGCTTTTGCTGTCGATTGCGGTGGGTTGCATGTTCTGACTCCTGTTTAAGAAAAAAACAGGGCGTTATGAATCGAATGGGATTTCAAGGGTACGAACAGCGGCATCATGCAGGCATGAGTTCAGCGCGCGGCCCTTGGGTGCCAATCCCGTTCTCTCTTCATCCGGACTATGACCGTCGGCCCCGGGATCACACCGGGTCTGCTGACCTTGTCGCCGTCCTGCGTGAGCAGTTCGAGGCGCCAAGCGCTCGCGGGCTATGCACATTGCGTGCAATTACCGCCGGTGGGGAATTACACCCCGCCCTGAGAACGTTGCCGCCAGAACCCTGGCGGCGGAGAGTTTTTAACATGCTTTTTCAGAAACTGCACGATCGCCGTATCGATAACCTATATCGGTTTGTTTGGTTGGTATTCGATTGAATGCACGTGGGGCTTGATATTGCGTGGCTTTGCCCGCAGTAATCGTCAATACGACAACCCTATTCAGAGGCCCCCGGATGACCGTCATAGACCTGCGCAGCGACACCGTGACCCAACCCACCGCCGGCATGCTCAACGCGATGGCCACTGCCGTCAGCGGTGATGACGTCTACGGCGAAGACCCGAGCGTCAACCATCTGGAAGCCGAACTGGCCAAGCGCCTGGGCTTTGCCGCTGCGTTGTTTGTGCCGACGGGCACCATGAGCAACCTGCTTGCCTTGATGGCCCACTGTGAGCGTGGCGAGGAATACATCGTCGGCCAGCAGGCCCACACCTACAAATACGAAGGCGGTGGCGCGGCGGTGCTCGGCTCGATCCAGCCGCAGCCGCTGGAGGTGCAAGCCGACGGTTCGCTGGACCTGGACCACGTACTGGCGGCGATCAAGCCCGATGATTTCCACTTCGCCCGCACCCGCCTGTTGGCGTTGGAAAACACCATGCAGGGAAAAGTGCTGCCGCTGGCGTACCTGGCGAAAGCGCGGGCGTTTACCCGTGAACATGGCCTGGCCTTGCACTTGGACGGCGCGCGACTCTACAACGCGGCGGTGAAGCTCGGTGTGGATGCGCGGGAGATTGCCCAGCATTTCGACTCGGTGTCGGTGTGCCTGTCCAAAGGCCTCGGCGCGCCGATCGGCTCGGTGCTGTGCGGCTCCACCGCGCTGATCGCCAAGGCGCGGCGCCTGCGCAAGATGGTCGGTGGCGGCATGCGCCAGGCCGGCTCGCTGGCGGCGGCGGGCTTGTATGCCCTGGATCATCAGGTGCAGCGCTTGGCGGATGACCACGCCAACGCCCAATGGCTGGGCGATGCACTGCGCGACGCAGGCTTTGAAGTGGAGCCGGTGCAAACCAACATGGTGTACGTGCAGATTGGCGATCAGGCCCAGGCGCTGAAGGCCTTTGCCGCCGAACGCGGGATCAAGTTGAGCGCCGCGCCGCGTCTGCGCATGGTCACTCACCTGGATGTCAGCCGAGTGCAGATGGAGCAGGTGGTGCAGACATTTGTCGAGTTTTCCCGAAAATGATCGTGCAGACCGTCTAATTGACTGTTTCTATCGCATAAACACGCTGTACCACCGGCAAAGGGCCGATATAATGCGGCCCTTTGCCGTCGCTCCGTCTGATGATGTTGCGCACTGGCCTTTGGCCGCAGACTCCGTGGAAGAACCTAATGAAAAGCGCAGAAATCCGTGAAGCCTTCCTTCGCTTCTTCGAAGAGCAAGGCCACACCCGTGTAGCCTCCAGCTCCTTGATCCCAGGCAATGACCCAACCCTGCTGTTCACCAACGCGGGGATGAACCAGTTCAAGGACTGCTTCCTGGGCCAGGAAAAGCGCGCTTACACCCGCGCCACCAGCAGCCAGAAGTGCGTACGCGCCGGCGGCAAGAACAGCGACCTGGAAAACGTTGGCTATACCGCTCGCCACCACACCTTCTTCGAGATGCTGGGTAACTTCAGCTTCGGCGACTATTTCAAGAAAGATGCGATTACCTTCGCCTGGACCTTCCTGACCGGCGTGTTGAAGCTGCCCAAGGAAAAGCTCTGGGTCACGGTCTACGCGACCGACGACGAAGCCTATGACATCTGGACCCAGCAAATCGGTGTGCCCGTCGAGCGCATGATTCGCATCGGCGACAACAAGGGCGCGCCTTACGCTTCCGACAACTTCTGGACCATGGGCGATACCGGCCCGTGCGGCCCGTGCACCGAGATTTTCTATGATCACGGCGCCGACATCTGGGGCGGCCCACCGGGCTCGCCGGAAGAAGACGGCGACCGTTACATCGAGATCTGGAACAACGTCTTCATGCAGTTCAACCGCACCGCCGATGGCGTGTTGCATCCGCTGCCGGCGCCGTCGGTGGACACCGGCATGGGCCTGGAGCGGATCAGTGCGGTGATGCAGCACGTGCATTCCAACTACGAAATCGACCTGTTCACCAACCTGCTGAGCGCGTCGGCGGCCGCCATTGGCTGCGCCAATGACAACCAGTCTTCGCTCAAGGTGGTGTCGGACCACATCCGTTCGTGCGGTTTCCTGATCGCTGACGGTGTGCTGCCGTCCAACGAAGGCCGCGGCTATGTGCTGCGCCGCATCATCCGTCGCGCCTGCCGCCACGGTAACAAGCTGGGCGCCACCGGCAGCTTCTTCTACAAGATCGTTGCCGCGCTGGTCGCCGAGATGGGCGATGCCTTCCCGGAACTCAAGCAGCAGCAGGCCAACATCGAGCGCGTGCTCAAGGCTGAAGAAGAGCAGTTCTCCAAGACCCTGGAGCACGGCCTGAAGATCCTCGAGCAGGACCTGGCTGAACTCAAAGGCACCGTGGTGCCGGGCGATGTAGTGTTCAAGTTGTATGACACCTACGGTTTCCCGATGGACCTGACCGCCGACATCGCCCGTGAGCGCGAGCTGACCATCGATGAGGCGGGTTTTGAGCGTGAGATGGAAGCCCAGCGCGTGCGTGCCCGTTCCGCCAGCTCCTTTGGCCTGGACTACAACACCCTGGTCAAGGTTGACGTGCCCACCGAGTTCACCGGTTACGCGGCGACCGTTGGCGCGGCCAAGATCGTGGCCATCTACAAAGATGGCAAGTCGGTCGACGTATTGAGCGAAGGCGACGAAGCGGTGGTGGTCCTCGACCAGACGCCGTTCTACGCCGAATCCGGTGGCCAGGTGGGTGACTGTGGTTTCCTGAGCTCGACCTCCGGGCGTTTTGAAGTGCGTGACACCACCAAGACCGGCGGCGCGTTCCTGCACCACGGTGTGCTGGTGTTGGGCAACCTGACGGTCGGTGCGCCGGTCGACACTCAAGTCGATGCCGACGTGCGGCATGCAACTGCTTTGAACCATTCTGCCACTCACTTGCTGCACGCTGCGTTGCGCCAAGTGCTGGGTGAGCATGTGCAGCAGAAGGGTTCGTTGGTCGATAGCCAGCGCCTGCGTTTCGACTTCAGCCACTTTGAAGCGATCAAGCCTGAGCAGATCAAGGCGCTGGAAGATATCGTCAACGCCGAGATTCGCAAGAATACCCCGGTTGAAACCGAAGAAACCGACATTGAAACCGCCAAGAAGAAAGGCGCCATGGCGCTGTTTGGCGAGAAGTACGGCGACGAAGTGCGCGTACTGAGCATGGGCGGCAGCTTCTCGGTGGAACTGTGTGGCGGTATCCACGCTAACCGTACGGGCGATATCGGCCTGTTGAAAATCATCAGCGAAGGCGGCGTGGCCTCTGGTGTACGGCGTATTGAAGCGGTCACCGGTGCTGCCGCCCTGGCTTACCTCAATGCGGCTGAAGAACAACTCAAGGAAGCGGCCGGCCTGGTCAAGGGCAGCCGCGACAACCTGATCGACAAGCTGTCGGCCGTGCTGGAGCGCAACCGCGCACTGGAAAAACAGCTGGAGCAGTTGCAAGCCAAGGCGGCGAGCGCAGCGGGCGACGATCTGTCGGCCTCCGCGCTGGACGTCAAGGGCGTGAAAGTACTGGCTGTGCGCCTGGACGGCCAGGACGGCAAGGCGCTGTTGGCCTTGGTCGATCAGTTGAAGAACAAGCTCGGCCGCGCAGTGATCCTGCTCGGCGGTGTCCATGAGGAAAAGGTCGTTCTGGTTGCCGGTGTAACCAAAGACCTGACTGGCCAACTCAAGGCCGGTGATTTGATGAAGCAAGCCGCTGCGGCAGTGGGCGGGAAGGGCGGTGGTCGTCCGGACATGGCGCAAGGCGGTGGTGTAGACGCAGGCTCCCTGGACGCGGCCCTGGCCCTGACCGTGCCGTTTGTCGAGGCCGGCATTTAAGGCACTGTTAATGAGCCCATGGTCTAGTCATGGGCTCGTTTGGGTGCTGGACGATTTGTTTATTGGGCGCCCCTTTACGGGCTGAGGCGGCTTAGAAATGGCTTTGATCGTACAGAAATTTGGAGGCACCTCGGTCGGCTCTGTCGAAAGAATCGAGCAGGTCGCCGACAAGGTTAAGAAATTCCGCGACGCCGGCGATGACCTGGTGGTGGTGCTGTCGGCCATGAGCGGCGAAACCAATCGCCTGATCGATCTGGCCAAGGCAATCAGTGGTGACCAACAGCCGCTGCCGCGTGAGCTGGATGTGATCGTGTCCACCGGCGAGCAGGTAACCATTGCCTTGCTGGCCATGGCACTGAACAAGCGTGGTGTGCCGGCTGTGTCCTACACGGGCAGCCAGGTGCGCATCCTCACCGACAGCGCGCATACCAAGGCACGCATCCTGCAGATTGACGATCAGAAAATCCGCACAGATCTGAAAGCCGGCCGCGTGGTAGTTGTAGCAGGCTTCCAGGGTGTGGACGAGCACGGCAACATCACCACCCTCGGGCGTGGTGGTTCGGATACCACCGGCGTGGCGCTGGCAGCGGCGCTCAAGGCCGATGAATGCCAGATCTATACTGACGTGGACGGTGTGTACACCACCGACCCGCGTGTGGTGTCCGTGGCCCAGCGCCTGGACAAGATCACCTTTGAAGAGATGCTGGAAATGGCCAGTCTCGGTTCCAAGGTGTTGCAGATCCGCGCGGTGGAGTTCGCCGGCAAGTACAACGTTCCGCTGCGCGTATTGCACAGCTTCAAAGAGGGTCCGGGCACCCTCATTACTATTGATGAAGAGGAATCCATGGAACAGCCGATCATTTCCGGCATCGCTTTCAACCGCGATGAAGCCAAGCTGACGATCCGTGGCGTGCCAGACACCCCGGGCGTGGCGTTCAAGATCCTCGGCCCTATCAGTGGCGCGAACATTGAAGTCGACATGATCGTGCAGAACGTTTCGCACGATAACACCACCGATTTCACCTTCACTGTGCACCGCAACGAGTACGATGCTGCCGAGCGTATCCTGCAGAACACCGCGAGCGAGATTGGCGCCCGTGAAGTGGTCGGGGATACCAAGATTGCCAAGGTGTCGATCGTGGGCGTGGGCATGCGTTCCCATGCCGGTGTTGCCAGCCGCATGTTCGAGGCGTTGGCCAAGGAAAGCATCAACATCCAGATGATCTCCACCTCGGAAATCAAAGTCTCGGTGGTGATCGAAGAGAAGTACCTGGAGCTGGCAGTGCGCGCACTGCACACCGCTTTTGAGCTGGACGCTCCGGCCCGACCGGGCGAGTGATGCGATACCAGGAAGGCGCGGTATACCGCGCCTTTCATTTTTTGTGGAGCGCATGGTCTTTTGCGTGCGCTCGACAATACTTAGGTCGTTAGGGCTATGGCCATCAGGTTGTAGGTCGAACGCCTTTTTTTTGCAGACTGTTGTTCCTGAACTGAAATGCGTGAGGTGAAAGCTATGCTGATTCTGACTCGTCGGTGCGCAGAAAGCCTGATTATCGGTGATGGCGAAATCACCGTGACCGTGCTCGGCGTCAAAGGCAATCAAGTACGTATCGGGGTTAACGCTCCGAAAGAGGTAGCTGTCCACCGCGAGGAAATCTACCTGCGGATCAAGAAAGAGAAGGACGAAGAACCAAGCCTTTAATTTTTATCGTTTTTTATGTTTGCAAACGGGGATGAACGTGGTTAATATACGCCCCGTGTTGCGGAGAGCTGGCCGAGTGGCCGAAGGCGCTCCCCTGCTAAGGGAGTACACCTCAAAAGGGTGTCGGGGGTTCGAATCCCCCGTTCTCCGCCATTATTTGCTTAGTACGTTGCAATCTGGTTTTTTCGCTAAGTTGTTGAAATTAAACGAAAAAATAGCTTTACATAGAGATTGAACGGCCTATAATGCGCGGCAACAAATGCACTCGTAGCTCAGCTGGATAGAGTACTCGGCTACGAACCGAGCGGTCACAGGTTCGAATCCTGTCGAGTGCACCATTTAAGAGTCAGTTGCAGCAATGCAGGTGACTTGGCTTCAACCAGTTGTGATCTGGTCTAAAAACACAATCTGCACTCGTAGCTCAGCTGGATAGAGTACTCGGCTACGAACCGAGCGGTCACAGGTTCGAATCCTGTCGAGTGCACCATACAAACAAAAAGCCCGCCTAGTGCGGGCTTTTTGCCGTCTGGGGTTTGTGTAGGATTTCAACTCTTTCTCCTGTCTCATGTGTTTTCCTTTCGGGCTGTGTCGTCGCAGTTCATAGATGCAGCCAATGCTCAGCTTTGGCTCGCAAGCGCTTGTTCTTTCCAGTTTTTTAACGTTTAAAGCGCGCGCAGCGTGTATCATTGCGCCCGTCAGCCCCGCCGGGGCTTGTGGAATACCTCCATGGACTTACCCAGTAGTTGCTCAGTACCCCGTTTTACCAATCATGAATTGACTGATTGATCCTTCCGGCGTGCCCCGCTGCTGGGAGTGGAGTTCGCCTATGACCGAAGTAGAAGTAAAGAAAACACAAGACAGCCTGCAGGATCGCCTGGCTCAAGTCATCGAGCTGCTGCAGCGTCAGCGCGTGGTCGAAGACCTCACGCACCGCCAGGAAGGTCCGCACCACGACCGCGTCGAAAACCTGGTTCACCGGCAAAACCTCGTTGAGCTGCAACGCAAGCTCGATGATCTGCACTCTGCCGACGTCGCTTATATTCTTGAAGCCTTGCCACTCGATGATCGACTGACCCTGTGGCAGTTGGTCAAGGCTGACCGCGACGGCGACATCCTCCTTGAAGTATCCGACTCGGTCCGTGAAACCCTGATCGCCGACATGGACGATCACGAGCTCCGGGCCGCTGCCAAGGAGATGGACGCCGACGAACTGGCTGACCTGGCGCCTGAGCTGCCGCGTGATGTTGTCCATGAGTTGATGGAGGCCCTCGACAGCCAGCAGCGTGAGCGTGTGCGCTCCGCGTTGTCTTATGACGAGGATCAGGTCGGCGCATTGATGGACTTCGAGATGGTCACCATCCGCGAAGACGTCAGCCTGGAAGTGGTCTTGCGTTACCTGCGTCGGCTCAAAGAGCTGCCGGGCCATACTGACAAACTGTTCGTGGTCGACTACGAAGGCATTCTCAAGGGCGTGTTGCCGATCAAGCGTTTGCTGGTCAATGATCCGGAAAAGAAAGTAGCGGATCTGATGGCCAGCGATACGGTGAGTTTTCACCCGGATGAAGACGCCTACGAGGCTGCCCAGGCATTTGAGCGTTATGACTTGATCTCAGCACCTGTGGTCGACAAGAACGGCAAGCTGATTGGCCGTTTGACCATCGATGAAATGGTCGACCTGATTCGTGAAGAGAGTGAAACCGAAGTCCTCAACATGGCGGGTCTGCGTGAAGAGGAAGATATTTTTGCGTCAGTCTGGCGCTCCCTGCATAACCGTTGGGCGTGGCTTGCGATCAACCTGATCACGGCGTTCATTGCTTCGCGCGTGATCGGGTTGTTCGAAGGTTCCATCGAGAAGCTTGTCGCCCTCGCGGCGCTGATGCCGATCGTGGCAGGTATTGGGGGTAACTCCGGTAACCAGACCATCACCATGATTGTGCGTGCCATGGCACTGGACCAGGTGAGTACGGCCAACTCCTCGCGCCTGTTGCGCAAAGAATTGGCCGTGGGCCTGATCAATGGCTTGGTGTGGGGCGGGGTGATCGGCGTGGTGGCCTACTTGCTGTATGGCAGTTGGTCGCTGGGCGTGGTGATGACGGCTGCCATGACCCTCAACCTGCTGTTGGCGGCGTTGATGGGCGTGTTGATCCCCATGACACTGGCACGCCTGGGGCGCGACCCGGCCATGGGGGCCAGTGTGATGATCACGGCCATGACTGACAGCGGTGGCTTCTTCATCTTCCTGGGCCTGGCGACGATCTTTCTGCTCTGATCCCCTGTGGGGGCGGGCTTGCTAGCAAATGCAAGCTCGCTCCCACACAAGCCCTCTGCGGTGCCCTCAAATTTCACGCAAAAAAAAGCCAGCATAGCGCTGGCTTCGGCTTTCAGTTGCAGATCAATTGGCTTCTGCGGCCGCCTCAACGTCGTGCGCGATAAGCGAGACGAGAGCATTTTGCTGGCGGTGGGAGAGCTGACGAAAACGCTGCAGCAGTTCGCGTTCGTGCAGTGACAGCTCAGGGCTGTCCAGGCGCATGCTCAACTCTTCGCCCAACGCACCTTCCTGAATAAGGCTCTGCTCCAGGCGCGCGATGATTTCGGAGTTCATGCTGCGGTGATGATTGCGAGCCACCTCGGCAATGCGTTCCCGCATTCCGTCTGGCAGACGTACGACGAACTTGTCAGCCGTACGGCTGGAATAAATTGCCTGTTTCAATGGGCGCATATATTTAACCGGTTAGTTCAGGGGAGCGGTTTTTGGAATTGGCCGCAAGATGAGTGTTAAGACAAGGCTCACGACCAAAGTTCAACCCGAATTGCAAAGAGGCCGCATCATGCCTCAGATTTGACATTTCCTTGGCGTCAATTCTGTGACAAATATTGAACTGACTAAAGGCTTAATGCCAGCACTCATTTGTATTTTTGCGGACTGGTTGGAAAACTTTTCAACGCGTCATTTCTCAGGGGAACTTCCCGTAAGTCCAGGCGCGCGCAGGGGTTGAGGCCGCATATCCTAAAGCAAAGTGGCCTTTTGCCCTTATCTTTAAGACTAGTGGCAATTTGCCGATTTGCTAGGGCGGGGCGACATAAGGTCGAGG
>NZ_VBVZ01000134.1 GCF_005863185.1 Pseudomonas edaphica | reverse complement strand
GTCCAGCTGGAAGGCAATCAGCGCCTGCATGTCTGGCACCCTGAACTGCCACGGCGGGCTTGTTTTGAGCATTCGGCTATCCACGATCACCGCTTCGATTTTCAGTCGCGGGTGCTGGTTGGACAGCAGCGCAACATTGAATTTCGCTGCGACCCATCGCCGGCCGGCGCCTACTCGCTCTACCTGCATGAAGGATCGCGCACCGCTTGCGGCGGCCGACCATGGACGCCAGACGGTCGCGCTCACATGGTTGAGATCAGCGACGAAACGATCCCGGCTGGCCTGACTTACAAGCAACACGCTTACCACTTCCACCGCACCGTGCCCGCCGGCGACGGCAAAGTGGCGACGATCATGCAGAAGCTGACGGAGTACTCGCGCGGCGCTCACTCAACCTGTGTTGTTGGCGTGAAGCCTGACGACAAATTCGATCGCTACCAGTGGTCACCGACCCAGCTCTGGGAAATCGTCTCCGATGTGATGCTCGGCCAGCGGGTGACACCGTGACCGCCACCCTCTGGTTCGCCTACGTCTTCATCTACAAGGGGCCAAAGCCATGACAAAAGCTATGGAATTCGGCGTTCAAATGTGGACGATGCTTGACCAAACATTCCATGAGTCAGCAGAGGCTAATGGATACGCGGGCCATCCAGAAAAAGCCCAGCTATGGGCTGGATTCTTGGCGGCGGCTGGCGGCGCGATGGCGGCAGATATTGGGCCGGTGAACGCTAGGGCAATAATCGACACAGTGTCCCTTTCCTGCGTGGAGATTGCCAAAGATGAGTTGAGGGTCGTGAAGCCATGACCCATCAACCCAAAGGCGGAATGTGCCGAACCTGCATCCATGCCCACCGCAATTGCAGCCACCTTCCCTTCAGCACGATGCCGGCTCTTGCCCGTGACGCCCAGACCGTGATCGTTCGCTGCACTGAATTCAAGCGCAGCAAATAACCCCAATCCCCCTACATGCCTGCCGGTGAGCGGCGGGCGAGGTATTCGTATGTCAGCAGTTCAGCGATTCCACGAAGCAGCCAACGACGCCCTGGTTAAACTCAGCGGCTACTGCCTGCCAGGCGCCAAGCTTGCCCTGGTCATTGTCACCCCGGGCGAGCCGGAGCGAGACATCATCCTGGAAGACCAGGGCCTGGATAGAAACGAAGTGGTCAGCGCGCTGCGCCGGCGCGGCCTGAGCATCGACGGCGACAACGCCTACAAGCGCGACCTGTGCGACACGATTGTAGGGGCACTGGCTTTGGGTGCCCAGAACTCCAACCCGCCGCCGGCGGATCACTGGGCGCAGCAGTTCTGGCAGATAGGCAGAGAGGAGCGTGCCGGGTGCGAAGAGTTGGTCGCGGCACTGACCCTTGCAGTCGAGCGCTGGACCCTGCTGGCAAACGAGTTCAAGCACACCACCCCGGAGCATGAGCGAGAACTCGCCGTGATCTCGCAAGCCAGGGACGCCATCTCCAAGGCCACCCGCTAACCCACCTTCTGCCGCCCAGCGCGGCAAGGACACCAAATGACGACCAATTCAGCGCGGCCCGGAATGGGCTGCGGGAGATAGCTATGGGCGCTCAACAGCTGATCCCTCGATTCATAAGAGCAAAGGAAGCGCCCGGATACCTGGGCATGTGCCGGGCAATTTTCGACGAGACAGTCAGGCCCTTCGTAAGCGAGTTCCCCATCGGTGGTCGCGGCGTTGGTTTTGACCGGCAGGAACTGGACGACTGGGCCACGGCGTACGTCGAGGCAAAGGCGATTGATAAAAAAGGCGCAACGGAGCAACAATCGCCCCGCAGCGAGCGCCAGAAAGGAGATAAATCATGGCGCGAAAATCGATCACAGGCCTCTCCCAAAGGAAAGGTATCTGGCATATCGACAAGAAAATCAACGGAGAACGACTTTACGAAAGCACTGGAACTGGTGACAGGGAAGAAGCGGAGCGCTACCTGATCTACAGGTTGGAGCAGATCCGGCAACAGAAGGTGTATGGAGTAAAGAAGGTGAGGATCTGGCGGGAGGCGGCGACTCGCTTCCTGCTGGAGTTCAAAGACCAACCGTCAATCAAGCTATCTGCTCACCACCTCTCACAGCTCGACCCATTCATTGGCGAAATGCCGCTGACCCACATTGATGACCAGGCCCTGGCGCCTTTCATCAAAGACAGGTTGGCGACCAAGAAGCTGGAAGGCGGGAAGGTAAAGAAGGGTGTCAGCAACAGAACGGTGAATATCTCGATCGAGCGTGTGGTTCGGGTTTTGTCGTTGTGTGCCAGGAAGTGGCGAGACGATGAGCGCAGGCCTTGGCTTGATAGCGTGCCGATGCTCACGAAGCTGGAAGAGAAGAAGTCGAGCCGCAAGCCGTACCCGATGTCATGGCCGGAGCAGTCGATTCTTTTCGGGGAGTTGCCGGCTCACCTGCAAACGATGGCGCTGTTCAAGGTGAACACCGGCACGCGCGAGCAGGAGGTCTGCAAACTGAGGTGGGACTGGGAGATCGCGGTACCGGAACTGGGCACCAGTGTGTTTCTGATACCGGCCGACTTTGGGGGAAGGCACGAACGCTCCGGCGTCAAGAACGGCGACGAGCGGCTGGTCGTGCTGAACAGCGTGGCCAGGTCGATCATTGAAAAGCAGCGCGGCATCAGCAAGGAATGGGTTTTCCCATACAACGGCACCGCGATGCACCGAATGAACGACTCGGCCTGGAAGAAGGCGCGGGTGAGAGCGGCGAAACTCTGGCAGGAGGAAAACCTTCGCCCCGCTCACCCAGGTTATGCATCCATCAGGATTCACGACCTTAAGCACACATTTGGCCGCCGGCTGCGTGCGGCAGGCGTAACCGAGGAAGACCGCAAGGCTCTTCTGGGGCACAAGAACGGCAGCATCACCAGTCATTACTCGGGCGCTGAGCTCGGGCATCTGATCGAAGCTGCGAACATGGTATCAGCAACCGATTCTCGCGGACCGGTCCTGACAATTTTGAAGAGGAAGCAGGCGTGAAAAAACGACAAGTCACGCAAAAGTCACGCACATGAAAAAGGCCAATGCTGTGAACATTGGCCTAAGTCATTGAAAAATATGGTCGGGACGGAGTGATTCGAACACTCGACCCCTAGCACCCCATGCTAGTGCGCTACCGGACTGCGCTACGCCCCGACTAGGCGTGTTACTGGGTTTGCTTCGTAACGAAGCGATCCGGAATATACCGCAAGCTTTTGAAATGTGGAAGTATTTTAAAAGCTTGTATCACTTCTTCAGAACCACCAGCACATCTTCGAGTTCGGAGATCATCTGGCGGATCATTTGCTTGTATTGGGTGGTATCGTCTTTGGCTTCATCACCGGACATACGCTGGCGCGCGCCGCTGATGGTGAACCCCTGGTCGTACAGCAACGCACGGATCTGTCGGATCATCAGCACATCCTGGCGCTGATAATACCGACGGTTCCCGGTGCGTTTGACGGGGTTGAGTTGAGGAAACTCCTGCTCCCAATAGCGCAGCACGTGCGGCTTGACCGCACAGAGCTCGCTGACTTCACCAATGGTGAAGTAGCGTTTGCCTGGGATGACGGGTAGTTCGTCGTTATGACTTGGTTCCAGCATAAGCCTCAACTCGGGCCTTCAACTTCTGCCCTGGACGAAAGGTGACCACACGGCGAGCCGTGATCGGGATTTCTTCTCCCGTTTTTGGATTGCGGCCAGGCCGCTGGCGTTTGTCCCGCAGGTCAAAATTGCCGAAACCGGACAATTTGACCTGTTCGTTGTCTTCCAGAGCGTGCCGAATTTCTTCAAAGAACAGCTCGACCAATTCCTTGGCTTCGCGTTTGTTCAGACCCAACTCTTCGTACAGACGTTCCGCCATCTCAGCTTTCGTCAAAGCCCCCATACGTCACTTCCTTAACGTGGCGTTCAACCTTTGTTCGAGCGAGGTGAGGATATTTTGTGTCGTGGTATTCACCTCATCGTCATTAAGAGTGCGCGATGGATGCTGCCAGGTCAAGCCAACTGCAAGGCTTTTTCTATGCGGATCAATGCCTTTACCCTGATAGACGTCAAATAGCCTGAGGTCTGTCAGCCATTCCCCTGCATTTTCAAGGATTACGTCCAGAACGGCAGTGGCGGCCACTTCACGGTCGGCGATCAGCGCGAGGTCACGACGCACTTCAGGGAAGCGCGACAACTCGCTGAATTTAGGCATCTTGCCCGACGCCACTTCAGCCAGAACCAGCTCAAAAACAAAGACCGGACGGTCCAGGCCCAATGTTTTCGACAGCTCAGGGTGGATGGCACCGACAAAACCCACCAAACGCCCTTCGCGCTCGATACGTGCAGTCTGGCCCGGGTGCAATGCCGGGTGGCTACCAGACACAAACGTGAAGTCATCCAGTGCACCGGCAAAGCCCAGCACCGCCTCCACATCGGCTTTAACGTCGAAGAAGTCCACGCCATCGCGGCCCTGTGCCCAGCCTTCTGGCAGGCGGCTACCGCAGACAACACCCGCCAGCATCGGCTCTTGCTTGAGGCCATCGAGTTGGCCGACAAAGCGCAGGCCGCTTTCGAACATGCGCACGCGGTCCTGCTGACGGTTCAGGTTATGGGACAGTGCCTTAACCAGACCCGGCCACAGCGACGAACGCATGGCGGCCATGTCATTGGAGATCGGGTTAGCCAACAGCAACGGCTCAACACCTGGGTTGAACAGCTCAAACTGCTTTGGATCGATGAAGCTATAAGTCACCGCTTCCTGGTAGCCACGGGCAACCAGCAGGCGACGCAACTCTGGCAGGTGCGCACGCGCCTCGGCCTTGGGTTGCGGTGCCAGGCGCGCTTGCGGGTAGCGAACCGGCAGGCGGTTGTAGCCGTACAGGCGGGCCAGTTCTTCGATCAGGTCGACTTCCAGGCTGATGTCGAAACGATGGCTTGGCACTTCTACGTGCCACTGCCCTTCCCCACCGGCGGAAATACCCAGGCCGAGTGCGGACAGCAGTTGCTCGATCTGCGCAGGTTCAATCACCAGGCCAAGCATTTGCTCGACGCTTTTGGCGCGCAGGGTGATCGGTGCAATCGACGGCAGGAACTGCTCGTTGACGGTCTCGGTGATCGGGCCGGCTTCGCCGCCAGTGATTTCCAGCAGCAGGCCAGTGGCGCGCTCCATGGCTTCACGGGCCAGCTTCCAGTCCACACCACGCTCGTAGCGGTGCGAGGCATCGGTGTGCAGGCCGTAGGAACGGGCCTTGCCAGCGATGGCGATCTGGTCGAAGAATGCGCTCTCAAGGAAAATATCGCGGGTGGTTTCGGACACGCCGCTGTGCTCGCCACCCATCACGCCGGCAATCGCCAGGGCGCGGGAATGGTCGGCAATTACCAGGGTGTCGGCGCGCAGGCTGACTTCCTGGCCGTCGAGCAATACCAGCTTCTCGCCTTCTTCGGCCATGCGCACACGGATGCCGCCATTGATTTCGGCAAGATCGAAGGCGTGCAGCGGTTGGCCCAGCTCCAGCATCACGTAGTTGGTGATGTCCACGGCGGCATCGATGCTGCGCACGTCGGCGCGACGCAGGCGCTCAACCATCCACAGCGGGGTTGGCTTGGACAGGTCGACGTTGCGGATCACACGACCCAGGTAACGTGGGCAGGCGTTTGGCGCCAGTACGTCGACAGGGCGCACTTCGTCGTGGACTGCAGCGACTGCGGCCACCACCGGGCGGGTGACCGGGGCGTTGTACAGCGCGCCCACTTCACGGGCCAGACCGGCGAGGGACAGGCAGTCACCCCGGTTCGGGGTCAGGTCGACCTCGATGCTGGCGTCTTCCAGTTCCAGGTAAACGCGAATGTCCTGACCCACTGGCGCATCGGCCGGCAGTTCCATCAGGCCATCGTTGCCCTCGCCGACTTGCAGCTCGGCCTGGGAACACAGCATGCCGTTGGACTCAACGCCACGCAGCTTGGCTTTCTTGATCTTGAAGTCGCCCGGCAGTTCGGCGCCGATCATGGCAAACGGAATCTTCAGGCCCGGGCGCACGTTTGGCGCTCCGCACACGACCTGAAAGGTTTCCACGCCATTGCTGACCTGGCACACACGCAGCTTGTCGGCATCGGGGTGCTGCTCGGTGCTCAGCACCTCGCCCACCACCACGCCGGTGAAAACACCGGCGGCCGGCGTTACGCTATCGACCTCAAGGCCGGCCATCGACAGACGAGCAACCAGCTCGTCGCGATCTACCTGCGGGCTTACCCAGCCACGCAGCCATTGTTCACTGAATTTCATCCTGCTCTCCTAAAGATTCGTTACGACTAGCGAAATTGCGCGAGGAACCGCAAGTCGTTGTCGAAGAACAGACGCAAGTCGTTCACGCCGTAACGCAGCATGGCCAGGCGCTCAACGCCCATGCCGAAGGCAAAGCCCGAGAACTCTTCCGGGTCGATCCCGGACATGCGCAGCACGTTAGGGTGAACCATGCCGCAGCCCATCACTTCCAGCCAGCCGGTCTGCTTGCAGACGCGGCAGCCTTTGCCGCTGCACATCACGCATTCCATGTCGACTTCAGCGGATGGCTCGGTGAACGGGAAGAACGATGGACGGAAACGCACCGCCAGCTCTTTCTCGAAGAACACCCGCAGGAACTCTTCGATGGTGCCTTTGAGGTCGGCGAAATTGATGTCGCGATCGACCAGCAGGCCTTCGACCTGGTGGAACATCGGCGAGTGGGTGATATCAGAGTCGCTGCGGTACACACGGCCTGGGCAGACGATGCGGATCGGCGGCTTGTTCGCTTCCATGGTGCGGACCTGTACCGGCGAGGTATGGGTGCGCAACAGCATGTTCGCGTTGAAATAGAAGGTGTCGTGCATCGACCGGGCCGGGTGATGGCCTGGGATGTTGAGCGCCTCGAAGTTGTGATAGTCGTCTTCGACCTCGGGGCCTTCGGCAATGCCGTAACCGATATGGGTGAAGAACTGCTCGATACGTTCCAGAGTCCGGGTGATCGGATGCAGACCGCCCGAGGCCTGGCCACGACCAGGCAAGGTGACGTCAATGGACTCGGCGGCGAGCTTGGCCGCAAGATCGGCCTCCTCGAGCGACGCCTTGCGCGCATTGAGCACCTCGGTGACACGCTCCTTGGCGACGTTGATCAGCGCGCCGACTTGCGGACGCTCTTCAGCCGGCAAATTCCCCAGGGTCTTCATCACCTGAGTCAATTCACCTTTTTTGCCAAGGTAGTGAACCCGGATTTGCTCCAGGGCATTTACATCTTCAGCGCTATGCACAGCCTCAAGAGCTTGGGCAACGAGCGCATCCAGGTTTTCCATGTACAGACTCCAGATACAAAATAGGGGAAGAGCTTGAAGGCTCTTCCCCTATTTATGACGTTTACCACCTTGGGCTACAGGAGCAGCCCAAGGTGACTGTCGGGGGTACTTAAGCCAAGGTGGCTTTAGCTTTCTCGACAATCGCAGCAAACACCGCTTTTTCGTTCACGGCCAGTTCAGCCAGAACCTTACGGTCGATTTCGATGGACGCTTTTTTCAAGCCAGCGATGAAACGGCTGTAGGACAGACCGTTAACACGTGCACCAGCATTGATACGAGCGATCCACAGAGCGCGGAACTGACGTTTTTTCTGACGACGGTCGCGGTAGGCGTATTGGCCTGCCTTGATTACCGCTTGCTTGGCAACACGGAATACGCGTGAACGCGCGCCGTAGTAGCCTTTAGCAAGTTTCAGAATTTTTTTGTGACGCTTACGGGCAATGACGCCACGCTTTACACGAGCCATGAGTTATTCCTCTATTCTTGACTAAAATTAACGAAGGCGCAGCATGCGCTCGACTTTTGCCACGTCAGACGGATGCAGCAAGCTGCTACCGCGCAGTTGACGCTTACGCTTGGTCGACATTTTGGTCAGAATGTGGCTCTTGAAAGCGTGCTTGTGCTTGATACCGTTAGCAGTTTTCAGAAACCGCTTAGCAGCACCACTTTTAGTTTTCATCTTTGGCATGTTCGGTACTCCGCATTCAGTTGATAAACATAATCAGAAGGCCTGCCGTGCCCTGTTGATTACTTCTTCTTTTTCGGGGCGATGACCATAATAAGCTGGCGTCCTTCCATCTTAGGATGCTGTTCGACCGAACCGTACTCGAGCAAGTCAGCTTCAACCCGCTTGAGGAGTTCCATCCCCAGCTCCTGGTGGGCCATCTCACGGCCGCGGAATCGCAAGGATACCTTGGCCCTGTCCCCATCACTCAGGAAACGTACCAGGTTGCGCAGTTTTACCTGGTAATCCCCTTCCTCCGTCCCTGGACGAAACTTGATTTCTTTTACTTGAATCTGCTTCTGGTTCTTCTTCGCTGCGGCAACCTGTTTCTTCTTCTCGAAGATCGATTTGCCGTAGTCCATCACCCGACAAACAGGTGGGATTGCATCGGCGGAGATTTCCACCAGGTCCAATTTGGACTCTTCAGCAATACGAAGCGCTTCATCAATCGAGACGATGCCAATCTGCTCGCCGTCAGCGCCAATTAACCGAACCTCGCGTGCCGAGATATTCTCGTTGATCGGGGCTTTCGGTGCAGCTCGTTTATCTTGTCTCATTTCACGCTTAATAATAATTACTCCGAATCTGGGCGACCACGCCGGGAAACCGCTTGCGCGAGGAACTCAGCGAACTGGGCGACGGGCATCGAGCCCAGGTCAGCACCTTCACGAGTACGCACAGCGACAGTCTGCATCTCGACTTCCCGATCTCCGATAACCAAAAGATAGGGAACCTTGAGCAAAGTATGCTCGCGGATTTTAAAGCCGATCTTTTCATTTCTCAAGTCGGACTTGGCACGAAATCCGCTTTCGTTGAGAGTTTTTTCAACTTCAGCGGCAAAATCGGCCTGTTTATCAGTGATATTCATGATCACTGCCTGGGTCGGAGCCAGCCACGCAGGGAATGCACCCTCGTAGTGCTCGATCAGGATACCGACGAACCGTTCGAACGAGCCGAGGATCGCCCGGTGCAGCATAACCGGGTGCTTGCGGCTGTTATCTTCGGAGACGTATTCGGCTCCCAAACGGATCGGCAGGTTAAAATCGAGCTGCAGGGTACCACACTGCCAGACGCGACCAAGGCAATCTTTCAGCGAGAACTCGATCTTCGGACCGTAGAAGGCGCCCTCACCCGGCTGCAGATCGTACGCAAGGCCCGCGCTGTCTAGCGCAGCGGCCAGTGCAGATTCAGCGCGGTCCCACAGTTCGTCGGAACCAACACGTTTTTCCGGACGAGTGGACAGTTTCATTTCGACTTCGGTGAAACCGAAATCGCGATAAACATCCATGGTCAGCTTGATGAACGCGGCGGATTCAGCCTGCATCTGCTCTTCGGTGCAGAAGATGTGGGCGTCGTCCTGGGTGAAGCCACGCACACGCATGATGCCGTGCAGCGCACCCGACGGTTCGTTACGGTGGCAGGCACCGAACTCGGCCAGGCGCATCGGCAACTCGCGGTAGCTCTTCAGGCCCTGGTTGAACACCTGCACGTGGCATGGGCAGTTCATTGGCTTGATGGCGTAGTCGCGGTTTTCCGACTGCGTGGTGAACATGTTGTCGGCGTAGTTGGCCCAGTGCCCGGATTTCTCCCACAGACTGCGGTCAACAACCTGAGGCGTCTTGATCTCCAGGTAGCCGTTGTCGCGCTGAACCTTGCGCATGTACTGCTCGAGCACCTGGTACAGGGTCCAGCCGTTCGGGTGCCAGAACACCATGCCCGGCGCTTCTTCCTGGAGGTGAAACAGGTTCAGGCGCTTGCCGATTTTGCGGTGGTCGCGCTTTTCAGCTTCTTCGATGCGCTGGATGTAGGCCGCCAGTTGCTTCTTGTCAGCCCAGGCCGTGCCGTAGATCCGCTGCAATTGTTCGTTCTTCGCATCACCGCGCCAGTAGGCACCGGACAGCTTGGTCAGCTTGAACGACTTGAGGAAGCGTGTGTTCGGCACGTGCGGACCACGGCACATGTCGACATATTCTTCGTGGTAATACAGGCCCATGGCCTGTTCGTCCGGCATGTCTTCCACCAGACGCAGCTTGTAGTCTTCGCCACGGGCGGTGAACACGTCGATCACTTCGGCGCGCGGCGTGACCTTCTTGATCACGTCGTAATCTTTTTCGATCAGCGCGTGCATGCGCGCTTCGATAGCGGCCAGGTCGTCCGGAGTGAAAGGACGCTCATAGGCGATATCGTAGTAAAAGCCTTCGTCAATGACCGGGCCGATCACCATTTTTGCCGTTGGGTACAGCTGCTTGACCGCATGGCCAATCAGGTGCGCGCAAGAGTGGCGAATGATCTCCAGCCCCTCTTGATCCTTGGGCGTGATGATTTGCAGGCTGGCATCACCAGTGATCAGGTCGCTGGCGTCAACCAGCTTGCCGTCGACCTTGCCGGCCACGGTGGCCTTGGCAAGACCTGCACCAATGGATGCGGCGACCTCGGCTACGGAAACCGAATGATCGAATGAACGTTGACTGCCGTCGGGAAGAGTAATAGTTGGCATGGCGCCTCCTCTCCTAGTGGTGACCCCTACCAAAGGTCACGTGGGTTGGGATGAGCCAGTACAAGATCCAACACCAGGCCGTTCAATGATGAACGCCTGCCTTACAGCGGCAGGAGCCTTTCGGCCAACCGATAATCGAACCAGAGTGACTGGAGTGAACTCAAAAAACATGGCAAGGCGGCAATGGGCGCGCCTGGAAATAGCCAAGCGGGTGATGCTAGCACAGATGAACGGTCATCGCGCCTGCCGCGCCTGATGAAACATAAAATCCCGTGTTTGATGCCTGTAAAAGTGAACTTGAGCTGTACGAAAGCCCTCAAACCCGCTGAGAATCGCTGTTTGCCCACGAATCAAAGGAGCACTTCATGATGCGCTTTACCTCGACCCTCGCTCTCGCCGCTTCCCTGGCTTTCTTGTCTGTTGGCGCGCACGCCGCCGCCCCTTCGAACTGGCCTGAAGGCGCCCGTGACAGCTTCATCAAGGATTGCAGCTCGGCAGCCCAACAAAACGTGGACGCCAAAACCGCCAAAAGCCATTGCGAATGTGGCGCGGACAAGATCAATGCCGAATTGAGCACCGCTGAAATCAAAGAGCTCATGACTAACCCGAACTCCAGCCCCGAGCTCAAAAACAAAGCTGTCGCGGCTATTTCGTCCTGCAAAGTCGTGAAGAAAAAATAACAACGACCACTGATCAGACGGCCATTTAACTGAAAAAACAGCCTGAAAACTGCCATTTCGCACAAATTACGCAGCTTTTACGGCTTTTTTTAACAGCTGGTATTTCGCTGCAAAGCCCCGTAGATCGGGGCTTTCAGCCAACCAAGGCACTAAACGCAACGCTATTGATTAGCAAACAATGCCTTGGGGGGGCTTACAAGCCGAACATTTCGACTATGATACCCCGGTGTGCCCAGTTGGCCTGAGCAGCACAGCACTACTGAAAATATATGTTTCTTGGAGATACACCATGTCTAATCGCCAAACCGGCACCGTTAAATGGTTCAACGATGAAAAAGGCTTCGGCTTCATCACTCCTCAAGGTGGCGGTGACGACCTGTTCGTACACTTCAAAGCTATCGAAAGCGACGGTTTCAAAAGCCTGAAAGAAGGCCAAACCGTTTCCTTCGTGGCTGAGAAAGGCCAAAAGGGTATGCAAGCTGCACAGGTTCGCGGCGAGTAATTCTCCGCTGAGCTAAAAAAAACCCCGTCCATGTGACGGGGTTTTTTATGGGCGCTGCAAAAGCCGCGAAGCGATCAGCCGCAGTTGACCCGCGTGATCACCAGGTTGTCGTCGGTGTTCAGGTTCAGACGGTCGGAGCGGTATTCCAGGGTGATCATGTCGTTAGGCTTGAGGATCCGTGCGTTCTGCGCGCCGGCACGGGTACGCGCCTGCTCCAGCAATTGAGGCGAGGCTTTCTGGCCGATAGCGAATTCGGCAGCCTTCGACTCGCAGCGAGTGTGACCTGCATCGGCAACGGCGGCATCTTTGCCCGGCTCAGGGGCACCCGGGGTGCTGCAACCCGCCAACGCGAGTGCTGCCAACAAAGTACCGAATGATGCGAGCTTCCAAGGCATGAAGCCTCCTATGAAAAAAATGGACAGAGATCGTGCGACAGCGATCTGGCGGTTTGGTTTCAAGACGTAAATCGCCTAAGAGCAAGTCTGCCTGACTCAAGGCGAGCATTCGCCGGATCAATCGTCACCAGATATGAACGAATTCAGTAGATATCGATGTAGTCAAACGGCGGCTTCGGCCAGTTCTGCTGGAGCGCGTTGAAAATCTGCCGGACCCAGACTTCATCGCTGGCCGCGACGTTACCGACATAACCCGAGCCTTTGGCCCAGGTCTCGAGGCGAAACAGCAGGCCGTCGATGTCGACTCCGCCTACGGCCTTCCCAGAAGAAATAAACGCGATACCGCCCTTGGTCACCCGCAACTGGGTGTGCTCGTCGTCACTGGCACTCGCGAGCAACTGGCGCACGGCTTCCAGCGT
>NZ_VBVZ01000133.1 GCF_005863185.1 Pseudomonas edaphica | reverse complement strand
AAATTGCAGCGCCTTTACTGGGGCCGCTTCGCAGCCCAACGCAGGGCAAGCCTGCTCGCCACAGGAGAAATTGGATGCCTTTAAAAGTTGTGTAGATACCTATGCTCATCGCAGGCAAGCCAGCTCCCACATTTGACTGTGTTCACGAATCAAAAGTGGGAGCTGGCTTGCCTGCGATGAGGCCCTTACTCCACCCGAGTTTCCCCGGTGAATACCAAGGTGTGCCGACACCGCCTGCACAAATACCGCCGCCCCTGATTCACCAGCCCATGCCGCTGGGCCGAAAACGGGAAATCGCTGTCGGCACACGGGCAACGGTAGATATACCGGGTCACTTGGCGGCGCTTGATCGCATAAGTGTGGCAACGATCCGGCGGCAGTTCGTAAACCCCGCGCATGATCAGTTGCCATTCCTCGCCATGGGGCTGGATGCGCTCGCCAAACAATTGGTGGGCGATCAGATGCGCCACCTCATGGGCCACGGTCTGTTTGAGGAAGTGCTGGCTGTTTTCGCGGTACAACTGTGGGTTGAAGCGCAGCAGGTTCTCGTGCAAATGCGCGACACCGGCCTTCTGGCCCCGCAGCTTGAGGCTAACCTGGGGGCGTTTGAAGCTTCGTTTAAAAAATGATTCGGCTTGTAGGAAACAATCTTCGACGCGGGTATTGAGTTGCTCGGGCATGCTGACCATATCTCCAGAGACGTCCAGTATGCCGCAAAAGCAGGTGTTTCCGAATCTGTCAGGCGCCGAATGGTCATGCATAACGCACAAAGCCACCTTGCGGTGGCTTTGCCTGCGGTAGATCAGCTTAGTTGGTGTAGATCGGGCCTACGCCCAGCCCCCAGACGATCACGGTAAACGCCATGATTGCCACCAGTACCACCAGGCCCACGGCCAAAACCGAGCTGGAAAACAGAAAGCCCTCGTCCGGGTCGATGTTCATAAACGTCGGCAGCCCCACATACAGCAAGTACACCGTGTAACAGATAGCCGCCGTGCCCACGACCATGCCCAGCCACATATGCGGATAGAGCGCCGCCAGCCCGCCGATAAACAGCGGGGTCGCGGTGTAGGTGGCAAACGCTACGCAGCGCGCCATGCTGGGGCTGGCGTCGTAGGTGCGGGCCATCCAATGGATGAATGCGCCCATCACCGCCACGCCGCCGAGCATCGCCGCGTAGGACATGAGGGTCATCCACAACGCACTTTCCTGGGTCAACATGACCGGGGCGCGGCTGCCGATCACCCAGCCGACCCGGGTGGTGCCGATAAAGGCCGATACGGCGGGGATCGCCGCGAGAATCAAAGTGTGAGTGAGGTACATGTGGCCGATACTTTCTTCCTTATCGCCACGAATTTCCCGCCATTCCTGGTCGGGATGGGTAAACAGCCCCACGACGTGATGGATCATGCCAGTCACTCCTGTCGTTATTACCATCGCCCCCCATCGGAGCGCCCACGGGCCAAATGGCCACATAAGGTCCTGGATAGTTGTGCGACCTTACGTCGCAGTATAGGAAGTGATGACCGGAAAAACTGTAGGGCTTTAGAGCAAATTGCGCTGTAAACATGGGCGCTAATCGCGGTGAGGTCTGTCAGGGATAACGGGTTCTACTGTGGGAGCTGGCTTGTCGGGTCGCCGCATCGCTGCGATAGCGGTGGATCAGTGATGTATTAGTTGCTGACACACCGCCATCGCAGGCAAGCCAGCTCCCACATTGGATCGGCGTCGCCCATTGAAGTATTTTTGCGTAAAATGCTGCGCTTTTCGTCACACACCTCTAGCGGATCCAAGCGCCATGGGCACTCTTACGGTCAACCAGAACAAACTGCAAAAACGCCTGCGTCGCCTGGCCGGGGAAGCGGTCGCCGATTTCAACATGATCGAGGACGGCGACAAGGTCATGGTCTGCCTCTCCGGCGGCAAAGACAGCTACACCCTGCTCGACGTGCTGCTGCACCTGCAAAAGGTCGCGCCGATCCAGTTTCAGATCGTTGCCGTCAACATGGACCAGAAACAACCGGGCTTCCCGGAGCACGTGCTGCCGGCCTATCTCAAAGAGCTGGGCGTGGAGTACCACATTGTCGAAAAAGACACCTATTCGGTGGTCAAGGAGCTGATCCCCGAGGGCAAAACCACCTGCTCGCTGTGCTCACGCCTGCGCCGTGGCACGCTTTACACCTTTGCCGATGAGATCGGCGCGACCAAGATGGCCTTGGGGCACCACCGTGACGACATCGTTGAGACCTTCTTTCTCAATATGTTCTTCAACGGCTCGCTCAAGGCCATGCCGCCCAAGCTGCGCGCCGATGACGGGCGTAACGTAGTGATCCGCCCGCTGGCGTATTGCAACGAGAAAGACATCCAGGCTTACTCCGACTTCAAGCAATTCCCGATCATCCCGTGCAACCTGTGTGGCTCCCAGGAAAACCTGCAGCGCCAGGTGGTCAAGGAGATGCTGGTGGACTGGGAGCGCAAAACCCCAGGCCGCACCGAAAGCATCTTCCGTAGCTTGCAGAATGTGCAGCCGTCGCAACTGGCCGACCGCAACCTGTTCGATTTCACCAGCCTTAAAATTGACGAGACCGCCGCTTCGCGCTTCGTCAATGTGGTGAACCTCTAAGACGTTTCAATGCTCTGAAAGACGGCGCTCACGGGCGCCGTTTTCAATTCAACTGCCAGGAGAGGGCATGCGCGATTACAAGTGGCTGCACGAATATTGTCTGAACCGCTTTGGTTCAGCGGCCGAGCTGGAAGCCCACCTGCCTGTACCCAAGACCCCGGCGCAATTGCGCAAGATCAGTGATGATCGCTACCTGTCGACCCTGGCGCTGCGCGTATTTCGCGCGGGCTTGAAGCACAGCGTGGTGGATGCCAAATGGCCGGCGTTCGAGCAGGTGTTCTTCGGTTTTGACCCGGAAAAAGTCGTGCTGATGGGCGCTGAGCACCTGGAGCGCCTTATGCAGGACGCGCGCATCATCCGTCACCTGGGCAAGCTCAAGAGCGTGCCGCGCAATGCGCAGATGATGCTGGATATCGAGCAGGAAAAAGGCAGCTTCGGCGCGTTTATCGCCGACTGGCCGGTGACCGATATCGTCAGCTTGTGGAAGTACTTGAGCAAGCACGGTCACCAGTTGGGCGGGCTGTCGGCGCCGCGCTTTTTGCGCATGGTCGGCAAGGACACGTTTGTGCCGAGTGATGACGTGGTGGCGGCCTTGAATGCACAAAAGATCGTCGACAAGGCGCCGACCAGCCTGCGGGATTTGGCGACGGTGCAGGGCGCGTTTAACCAATGGCACGCCGAGAGTGGGCGGCCGATGTGCCAGCTGTCGATGATGCTGGCTTACACGGTGAATCATTGAGACTGAGTTGATCCGATCGCAGGCAAGCCAGCTCCCACAGGGGAATGCATTCCAAGTGTGGGAGCTGGCTTGTCGGGTCGCCGCATCGCTGCGATAGCGGTCTTCAGGCAGGCTGCAAATCTGCCGCCAACCGCCGATTCAACTGATGCCGCCACCGCACATACAACAGCGCGGAACAAAACACCGCCAGACTCGCCAGCATCTCCAGCACCCCGAACCACTGCCGGTTCGGGTCATATGCCGCCAGTGCGCCCTTGATGAAATACAGGTTCACCACAAAACACATCCACGAATGCCCGCGCGCGCTGCCCAGCAGCATCCCCGGCGCCAGCACCAGCAGCGGCACCAGCTCGATCAGCAGGATCACCCATGGGCGCGCACCGTGCAGGTCGGCGATGAACAGGTAATACACGCACAGCAAGCCCACCAGCCCTAAAAAAGCCACCAGGCTCAGTACGCGTGCCACCTTGACCCGTGGTTCCAGCCACGCCTGGGGTGGCAGGACCTTAGGTTTTCTGGCCACGGCCGTTCTCCAGCAGCGTGGCGGTAGTGGCCAGGCGCAGGCCGAGTGCCCGGCACAGGGTGATTTCGTGCTGATCGAGCATGCGTTTGCCGTCCGGCCCGGAATGGTGGCTGGCGCCATATGGCGTGCCGCCGCCCTGGGTGTCGAGCAAGGCTTGTTCGCTGTAGGGCAGGCCGGTGATCAGCATGCCGTGGTGCAGCAGCGGCAGCAGCATCGACATCAGTGTGGTTTCCTGGCCGCCGTGCAGGCTGGCGGTGGAGGTGAACACGCCGGCTGGCTTGCCGACGAGTGCGCCGGTGAGCCACAGGTTGCTGGTGCCATCGAGGAAGTACTTGAGCGGCGCGGCCATGTTGCCAAAGCGCGTCGGGCTGCCCAGGGCCAGGCCCGAGCAATTCTTCAGATCATCCAGGCTTGCATACAACGCGCCTTCGTCCGGGATGCTCGGCGCCACGGCTTCGCACTCGGTGGAAATCGCCGGTACGGTGCGCAGGCGGGCTTCGAGGCCGCCTTGCTCGATGCCCCGGGCAATCTGCCGAGCCATTTCGCTGACCGAGCCATTGCGGCTGTAATACAGCACCAGCACATAGGGCGCGGTCACGGCAGCAACTCCAGCACGTTTTCCGGTGGGCGGCCGATGATGGCTTTTTCGGCGGTTGCCAGGATCGGGCGTTCCATCAGCTTCGGGTGCTCGGCAATCGCGGCAATCAACTGCGCCTCGCTGAGGCTGACGTCGGCCAGGTTGAGGGTTTTGTATTCGTCTTCGCCGGTGCGCAGCAGTTGGCGTGCGCTGATCCCCAGTTTGCTGAGCAAGGCCTTGAGTTGCGCGGCGTCCAGCGGCGTTTCGAGGTAGCGCACAACGGTCGGGGTCAGGCCACGGGCTTCGAGCAGTTCAAGCGCACCGCGCGATTTCGAGCAGCGCGGGTTGTGATAAAGCGTCAGATCGGTCATGTGCGGGTCGCATCTTGCGTAAGGTGGCGGGTATTCTACCTGCGCGGCGCCCCGTCCTTAAACCGTAAGAGGCGATAGGTCGCAGCCAACGTTCATTTTTTTGCGAAGGATTTCCCCATGACTAGGCGACTGATCGGTGCATTGGCGATCATCACAACCCTGCTGCTCAGCGGCTGCGGTAACGATTACGGCGTTGACCAATATGGTAAGAAAGTGGCGGCCGAACGCCTGGACAAACAATGGGTGGTGGTCAATTACTGGGCCGAATGGTGTGGCCCGTGCCGCACGGAAATTCCGGAACTGAATACCTTGGCCGAACAGTTGAAAGGCCAGAACGTGGGGGTGTTCGGGGTCAATTTCGACAACGTACAGGGTGAAGAACTCAAGGCCGCCAGCGAGAAGCTGGGGATCAAGTTCACGGTGCTGGCGCAGAACCCGGAAGAGATTTTCGATATTCCACGCAGCGAGGCGCTGCCGGTGACTTACATCATTGATGACAAAGGCAAGGTGCGTGAACAGCTGATGGGTGAGCAGACGGCAGAAGGCGTGTTGGCCAAGCTCAAAGCCCTGCGTGGTTAAATCTGTGGGAGCAGGCAAGCCAGCTCCCACAGAAAAGCCGATCCAGTCTGACTTTGGATCAGCCTTCTTCCAGCCACAGTCGAATCGGCTTGCCTTCAGCCGGCCAGAACCGGGTTTGCTCGATCGGTGAGATATCCCAGCGCTGCACACCTTGCAGGGCCTGGAAGAAGCGGTGCTCCTGCTCCATCAAGGCTTCGGCGCAGAGTTTGCGGGTGCTGCCGATCTTGCCGAAACTGAGCGTCCGGCCTTCGACGGTGTACGGCGCAAACCAGTGGTTGCAGCCGCCATTGCCGTAGGCGCGGCCATCGGCGCCGAGGGTGACGGTCAGGTGCGCGTAATCCATCAACGGCCGTTCGCCAATCCACTCCACCACGTAGCTGTGGTCTTGCTGCAGCTTTACCGCGTCACCGGCACAGCCCGTCAGGGCTACACCGAGGGCGGCGAGCAGCAGGCCTTTCATTGCGCAGCCTGCTGGCATTTCGGGCAGCGGTGCTTGTCGCCTTCGCTGGTCCAGCCCAGTTCCTTGATGCGCGCATTGGCTGCCGGCTGCAGCGGCTCTTTGGCCAGCTTGGTTTCCACGGCGAATTCAAACTCCAGCAAGCTGTCGCAGCTGTCGCAGTTGACCTTCCAGGTGTGAATTTCCAGCTCGCCGAATTTCGGCCCCTGGGCCATGGCGACCCACTGGCCCGCCGGGCGAATGGAATAGCGCGCGTCACCTTCGACGGTCAGGCGCATCGACAGGGTTTTACTGCCGCGCAGGGTGACGATCAAGACGTCGCCATGCTTGATCGAACCACCGTTGCCGGTGACCTGGTAACGGCCCGGCACCAGGGCGCGGCATTCGATCAGGGTGTGTTGCGGGCTCAGCAAGCTGAAGCGGAAATCGTGTTCGGCCATGGATCCTCCAAATAGGCGCGGCATCCTATCACGGGTGCCGGCCTATCATGAGCCTGGTATATGACCGCTGATCAACCTTGCACAAGGTTCTGCGGCTGGCCATCGGCCCACGCGGCAATGTTGGCCAGCGTGGTGGCTGCGATTGCCGCCAGGGCTTCACGGGTCAGGAATGCCTGGTGGGCAGTGATGATCACGTTGGGAAAGGTCAGCAGGCGTGCGAGTACGTCGTCCTGCAGCGGCAGGTCGGAGCGATCCTCGAAAAACAACTGGGCCTCTTCCTCATACACATCCAGGCCCAGGTAGCCGAGTTGGCCGTTCTTGAGGGCCTCGATCAAGGCTGGCGTGTCCACCAGGCCACCGCGTCCGGTGTTGATCAGCATGGCGCCAGGCTGCATCTGTGCCAGGGAACGTGCGTTGATCAGGTGTTTGCTGTCGGCGGTCAGTGGGCAGTGCAGGCTGATGATCTGTGCCTGGGCCAATAGCTCTGGCAGGTTTACATAGCGGGCGCCAAGGGCCTGGACCTGCGGATTGGGGAATGGGTCGTAGGCGAGTAACTGGCAGCCGAACCCGGCCATGATCTTGGCAAAGGTGGCGCCGATCTGCCCGGTGCCGACCACGCCGACGGTTTTGCCGACCAAATCGAACCCGGTGAGCCCGTGCAGGCTGAAATCGCCATCGCGGGTGCGGTTATAGGCGCGGTGCAAGCGGCGGTTGAGGGCCAGGATCAGCGCAACCGCATGCTCTGCCACCGCGTGGGGCGAGTAGGCCGGTACGCGCACGATACTCAGGCCCAGGCGCTGGGCGGCGGCCAGGTCGACATGGTTGTAACCGGCCGAGCGCAGGGCAATCAGGCGCGTGCCGCCGGCGGCCAGGTGTTCCAGCACCGGTGCGCTGAGGTCATCGTTGATAAAGGCGCAGACCACTTCGTGGTGTTCGGCCAGGGCCACGGTGTCGAGGTTCAGGCGGGCCGGTTGGAATTGCAGCTCTACACCTGCCGGCAGCGGCTCGCCGAGAAAGCTGTCGCGGTCGTAGGTCTGGCTGCTGAAAAGAATGACGCGCATTAAAAATGCTCCCTGCAGTCACTGAGTTTTAGGTAGGCCGATGTGGGCACCGGGCTTTTTGTGGGAGCTGGCTTGCCTGCGATGCGGGCAACTCGGTACATCAGGTACACCCAGTTGATGCCATCGCAGGCAAGCCAGCTCCCACACAAGCCAGCTCCCACACAAGCCAGCTCCCACACAAGCCAGCTCCCACACAAGCCCGCTCAACACAGGCTTGGAGAAGCCTCAGGCGCTGACCCGTGCCTCACTGGCCAACCGCGCAATCGCCATGTCCAGTTCATCCAGCGCGGCGATGGCCTTGGCGTCGTCTTGCTTGAGCAAGGTTTCCGCGCGCTGGCAGGCGGCGCGCAATTGCGGCACGCCGCAGTAGCGGGTGGCGCCATGCAGGCGGTGCACGCGTTCGATCAGCGCATTGTTGTCTTTGGCTTCACGGGCGGCGGTGATCGCCAGGCGATCGGCTTCCAGCGAGGCCAGCAGCATGGCGAGCATGTCGGCGGCCAGGTCGGCTTTGTTGGCCGCCAGACGCAGGCCTTCCTCATGATCCAGTACCAGCAGTTGCACGCCGGGTGCCAAGCCGTCAGTCGCGCGCTCCGGCCCTTGATTGCGCAGGGCCAGGCCGGTCCACTTCAACACTACTTGGGCCAACTGCCGCTCGCTGATGGGTTTGGTCAGGTAATCGTCCATACCGCTTTGCAGCAGCGCGCGTTTTTCGTTGGCCATGGCGTGGGCGGTGAGGGCGACCACCGGCAGCGGCGTACCGTGGCGTTCGCTTTCCCATTGGCGGATCGCCTCGGTGCTTTGGCGCCCGTCCATGCCGGGCATTTGTACGTCCATCAGCACCAGGTCGAAGGTTTCCTGCTTCACCGCGTCAATGGCCGCATAACCGCTTTCGACCGCGTGCACCTTGGCGCCCATGTCTTCGAGCAACGTTTGCACCAGCAACAGGTTGGCCGGGTTGTCGTCCACGCAGAGTACGCGCGGCGCTCGGCTGGAGAGCGGTTCGCCGGGTTCGCTGCGCAATGGGCGCGGGCTGATCAAATCGGCCAGTGCACGGCGCAGTTTGCGCGTACACGCAGGTTTGGCCTGCAACTGGCTGTTGGGGTTGGGCACTGACTGGTTGAACAACATCTGTTCGGTGGTCGGGCACAGCACCAGCACCTTGCAGCCCAGGTGTTCCAGGTCCCATAGATGCTGGTTGAGGCGTTCGGGCGGAATGTCATTGGCGGTGACACCGAGCACTGCCAGGTCGATTGCCTGTTCAGTCTGGTGTGCGCTGGTGATGCCGTTGGTCAGGCTTTCCAGGGTATTGAACGGTGTGACTTGCAGGCCGCAATCTTCCAGTTGGTGCTGCAACGCCTGGCGCGCGAGCTCGTGGTTTTCCAGCACGGCCACACGACGGCCGAGCAGCGGCGGGGAGGGCAGGTCTTCGGCGTCGTCGCGGGTTTTGGGCAGGCTCAGGCTGATCCAGAACTCCGAGCCTTCGCCCGGTGTGCTGTCGACGCCGATCTCACCGCCCATTTGCTCGATCAGCCGCTTGGAAATCACCAGGCCCAGGCCGGTGCCGCCGGGTTGGCGCGACAGCGAGTTGTCGGCCTGGCTGAAGGCCTGGAACAACGCACGCACGTCCTGGTTCGACAGGCCGATGCCGGTGTCTTGCACACTGATGCGCAGTTGCACGCTGTCTTCCTGTTCGTCTTCGACCATCGCGCGGGCAACAATAGTGCCTTCGCGGGTGAACTTGATCGCGTTGCTGATCAGGTTGGTGAGGATCTGCTTGAGGCGCAACGGGTCGCCCACCAGTGCCAGCGGCGTGTCGCGGTACACCAGGCTGACCAGCTCAAGCTGTTTGGCATGGGCGGCGGGGGCGAGGATGGTGAGCGTGTCTTGCAGCAAGTCGCGCAGGTTGAAGGGCACACTGTCGAGCACCAGCTTGCCGGCTTCGATTTTCGAGAAGTCGAGGATCTCGTTGATGATACCCAGCAGGTTGTCGGCGGATTTTTCGATGGTGCCCAGGTAATCCAGCTGACGCGGCGACAGCTCGCTTTTTTGCAGCAGATGAGTAAAACCCAGGATGCCGTTGAGCGGCGTGCGGATTTCATGGCTCATGTTGGCCAGGAACTCCGACTTGATCCGGCTGGCCTCCAGGGCCTCCTTGCGCGCCAGGTCCAGCTCGATGTTCTGGATCTCGATGGTTTCCAGGTTCTGACGCACATCTTCGGTGGCCTGATCGATACTGTGTTGCAGTTCTTCCTGGGCATTTTGCAGGGTTTCGGCCATGCGGTTGATGCCCGAGGCCAATTGGTCCAACTCCTGGCTGCCCAACGGTGGCAGGCGGGTTTCGAGGTTGCCGTCCTTGAGTTGGGCCACAGCTTGCTTGATCTGGCCGATGGGCGAGTTGATCGTGCGGCTGATGCGCAACGCCAGGGCGGCCGTGCAGATCAGGCCGATGGCGATCAGCAGCAGGCTGGCAAACAGGCTGCGATAACCGCGCAGCAACATGCCATTGTGCGACAGCTCCACTTCGACCCAACCCAGCAGGCGATCGGCTTCATCGGGGATCAATTCGCCCGCGAGGTTGCGATGGCGACCGAACACCGGCAGCAGGTAGCGCGTGGCGTCATTGCCACTGCGCTGCAGCAGGTGCGAACTGTTGCCGACCGGCGCGAGGTTAAGCATGGTCGGGCCGGCGTGGGCCAGGGACGAGCGGTCCGGTGCCAGGAACGACACCGCGCGCACGTCCGGTTGCTCCAGCGACTGGGTGGCGATGCGTTCAAGCAGGTCGGTGTTCTTGCTGCTCAACGCCGGGGCCACCAGCGGCGCCAATTACTCGGCGATCATTTCGCCGCGTTGCAGCAATTGGGTCTGCAACTCCGACAGCTGCATCCAGGTGAAATAGCCCCCCAACAACAGGGCCATCAGGCTAGTCGGTAATAAGGTCAGCAACAGTACGCGGCCTTTTATCCCCATTCTTCTAAGCACGCCACTCTCCTGCTACCACACTGTTTTCGTTTATCTGCGCGGGCATCCGGCCCACGCCACCTGCGCAGTGTAGCCATTTGCGCGGTGTGGAACCTCGCAAATTAATGATCGACGTCAATCTCCGACGTCAATCGCCGAGCGCAATCTTCGAACCATTGGCAGCCGGGTGGCGATTGCCTGTCACCGTTTAATCTTGAATAATCAGCGATTGAGAATGACTTGCAGACGCTAATGAATCCCGCAGTTGGCCTACCCAGTATCCTGGCAATCGAAGACGACCCTGTATTGGGCGCCTATGTGCATGAGCAACTGGGCTGCTGTGGCTTCCAGGTCACCTGGTGCCAGAACGGCCAACAGGGCCTGCAGATGGCACGTGACCAGGCGTTCGACGTGGTGTTGATGGACATCCTGCTGCCGGGCATGGACGGTTTGTCGATTCTTACCCATTTGCGCCAGCACCATGCGACGCCGGTGATCCTCATGTCTGCGCTGGGCGCCGAGGCCGATCGCATCAGCGGTTTTCGCCTGGGTGCGGACGACTACCTGCCCAAGCCGTTCAGCATGGTTGAACTGCGTGTACGCATCGAAGCCATCCTGCGCCGCGTGGCCCTGGACCGGCGGCCGTTGCCGCTGCGTTTACCGGCACGCGACGATGCACGCAGCCTGCGTTTTGACGATGAACTGTACGACGTGTTCTTTCAAGAACACTGGGCCGGGCTGACGCGCAGCGAGTATCGCTTGCTCGAGACCTTGCACCGTAGCGCCGATGAAGTGCTCAGCAAAGCCTTCCTTTACCAGCATGTGTTGCAGCGCGGTTACGCGCCTCACGATCGCAGCCTGGACATGCATATCAGCCAGATTCGCCGCAAGCTCAAGGCCATCGGCTACAGCGAGCGCGAAGTGCGCACGGTGTGGGGCAAGGGTTATGTACTGAGCGGCCATGATGAAGGGCTTTGAGCGGCTGCCCGGCCGGCACTCGTTATTCTGGAAGCTCGCCTGCCTGCTGATCGCCTTCTGTTTGCTGATGATCTGGCTCAGTTGGTCCTGGGGCCGCTATATGGAAGAGCAGAACGCCTATGTGGCCGAGGAGTCCCGCGAGATTTTGCGCGGCTATGCCGCGGGCGCGGAATTGGCCTGGAGTACCCAGGGCAGTGCTGGCGTGGACGCCTGGTTGCAGCTGATGGCCACGCGCGAATCGACCTGGATCGGGGTGATCGGCCACGACTTGCAGTCGCTGAGCAGCCTGCCGCTGAGCGACAAGGAAAGCCAGCGCCTGACTTTTCTGCGCGGGCTGGAGTGGCCGGTCAGCCGACACGTCAAAGGCCTGCCCTGGGTGAAAATCCCATTCCCGGTCAACCCTGGCGCCGGCTCGCTGGTAATCGAATTACCCAAGCGCTTTATGCCGGGGCGCTATCAGGTGTTCTGGCGCGTGGTGACCAACGGCGTGATTCCCGGCCTGTTTACCTTGCTGCTGTGCGTGGGGCTTTATCGGCTGCTGATCATGCCGCTGAACCAGTTGCGCGAGCAGGCCAACGCCTGGCGCGCCGATCAATTGAATACGCGCATGTCCCGCGAGGCCACCAGCCGCCAGGATGAATTGGGTGAGTTGGGCCGCGCCTTTGACCACATGTCCGAGCGTTTGCAGGGCACGGTGGAGTTGCAGCAACAGTTATTGCGGGACATGTCCCATGAGCTGCGCACGCCGTTGAGCCGTTTGCGCGTGGCCTGTGACAGTGAGCAGGATCTAGCGCAGTTGCGCGAGCGCCTGGGCCGGGAGATTGACGCCATGCAGCGCCTGGTGGAAGACAGCCTGCAACTGGCCTGGCTGGACAGCGAGCGAACGCGGTTACCCGAGGAAGCCATCCAGCTTCCGGCCTTGTGGGACATGCTGCGGGAAAACGCTTGTTATGAAAGTGACTGGCCAGCAGCGCGTTTGCCGTGTCTGTTGCCCGTCGACTGCTGGGTGCGCGGCAACCTGAATGCGCTGGCCCAGGCCCTGGAAAATATCCTGCGCAATGCCATCCGACATTCCCCCGCTCAGGGGCAGGTGACGCTGGACGGCTGTCGCGAGGGCGATGATTGGCATATTTGGCTGCAAGACCAGGGCGGCGGTATTGATGAGCAGGACTTGGAACGTATCTTTGCGCCGTTCACCCGCCTCGAAGGCTCACGGCCGGGTGATGGCGGTTTTGGTCTGGGCTTGAGCATCGCCCGCAATGCGGTACAGCGCCAGGGT
>NZ_VBVZ01000132.1 GCF_005863185.1 Pseudomonas edaphica | reverse complement strand
GTCCGATACCCTGGGCTTTTTCGACGAGCGTTTATTGCTGACCCTCGGCGCGCGCTGGCAGCGGGTCAAGGTCGACGACTGGACCGACAACGTCAAAGGCGCTACGGCCTACGATGAGGAAAAAGTCTCGCCCTCCGGCGGCATCCTGTTTAAAGCCACCGACAAACTGTCGCTGTACGCCAACTACATGGAAGGCTTGAGCCAAGGCAAAATCGCGCCGTCGACCTCGATCAACGAAGATGAAATTTTCCCGCCGTTTGTCAGCCGTCAGGTTGAAGTGGGTGCCAAATACGACGCCGGCGCGTTTGCCGTGACGGCGGCGGTGTTCCGTATCAAGCAACCGGCCTACGAAACCAACGCCACTACGCGGGTGTTCGGGCCCAATGGCAAACGCCAGAACGACGGCGTGGAACTGAGCGTGTTCGGCGAGCCGCTCAAGGGCGTGCGCTTGCTGGGCGGCGTGATGTACATCGACAGCGAACTGACCCACACCACCAACGGTACTTTCGACGGCAACCGCGCCCCGGCCACGCCCAAGTACAACGTCAACCTGGGCGCCGAATGGGATGTGCCGACGGTGGAAGGCCTGACCCTGACCAGCCGGGGTATCTACTCAAGCTCCCAATACCTGGACCAGTCCAACGTCAAGGAAATCGACGCCTGGACACGCCTTGACGTCGGTGCGCGCTATGCCTTCAAGGTCGACGATAAGCACATCACTTTGCGCGCGAATGTCGAGAACGTCGCCGATAAACGCTACTGGAGTTCAGCGGGTGCTTCGGATGACAGCGAGCCGGGCCTGACCCTGTCCACGCCGCGTACCTATTTGCTGTCGGCCACCGTCGACTTCTAAACGCAACGATCATCCGGGGAAGACTAATGTGGGAGCTGGCTTGCCTGCGATACAGGCACCTCGGTCTGTCAGTAAGACCCGGTCGATGCTATCGCAGGCAAGCCAGCTCCCACACAAGCCAGCTCCCACACAAGCCAGCTCCCACACAAGCCAGCTCCCACACAGCCCTGACCACATAGGCCAGCCCACACCACGGACGTGCCGCGTTAATAAGAATGTTTTTTGATTGCATCGCCTCAATATGGAATAGTACCCGCCGTTTTCCCCGGCCCGTCCAGCCGGGGTGTTTTAACGCCGAGGTCTTTGTCATGCGAATGTTGCGCTCCATCCCGACCCTTGCCGCCTGCCTCCTGGCGTTGTCTTCCAGCGTGTTGAACGCCGCGCCTATCGACCTTAATGATGGCCAGCACGCGGTGCACCTGCCGGATGCGCCCAAGCGCGTGGTGGTGCTGGAGTTCTCATTTCTCGACAGCCTCGCCGCCGTCGACGTTACGCCGGTCGGCGCTGCGGACGATGGCGATGCCAACCGCGTCTTGCCGCGTGTGCGCCAGGCCATCGGCCAATGGAAGTCGGTGGGCCTGCGTTCGCAACCGAGCATCGAAGAAATCGCCCGGCTCAAGCCGGACTTGATCGTTGCCGACCTCAATCGTCATCAGGCGTTGTACAGCGACTTGGCGAGCATCGCGCCGACCTTGTTGCTGCCATCACGTGGAGAAGATTACGAAGGCAGCCTTAAATCCGCCGAACTGATCGGCACGGCCCTGGGCAAAAGCGCGCAGATGCATGCGCGCATCGCCCAGAACCGTGAACACTTGCAGGCCATTGCCAAGCAGATTCCGGCGGGTGCCAGCGTGTTGTTCGGGGTTGCCCGTGAAGACAGTTTTTCCGTACACGGGCCTGACTCCTACGCCGGCAGCGTGCTGCAAGCCATCGGCCTGAAAGTGCCTTTGGTACGTGCCAAGGCTGCGCCGACTGAATTTGTCAGCCTGGAACAATTGCTCGCGCTTGACCCTGGCTGGTTGCTGGTTGGTCACTATCGTCGCCCAAGTATCGTCGACACCTGGAGCAAGCAGCCGTTGTGGCAAGTGCTCGGCGCGGTGCGTAATCATCAGGTGGCCGAGGTCGATGGCGACAGTTGGGCGCGTAACCGAGGTGTATTGGCGTCGGAGCAAATCGCTGAAGACACCCTGGCGATTCTCAAGGGCGGCAAAGCCGTATTGAGCCAATAACCGTGCAGCGCAGTTTCGCGGCGGCAGGCATTGTGCTGCTGGGTGCCGTGTTGTTCTGGTACTCGCTGTACAGCTGGTCGCCGTTCACCATCACTGCGACGGATGCCTGGAACGGCCTGGTTCATCAGGGCAGCGTAGGCGGCAATATGGCCTATATCGTGGCGCAGCTGCGCGTGCCGCGTGCGTTGTGCGCGGCGTTGGTCGGTGCCTGCCTGGGCCTGGCCGGTGCATTGATGCAAGGCATCACCCGCAACCGCCTGGCATCGCCGTCGTTGTTCGGCGTGACGGCCGGCGCGGCATTGGGATTGGCCTTGTTTTCCACCGGTTTGGTCGCGCCGCCCTTTACCGGGGGCGCCCTGTTGATGACCTGCCTGGGCGGCGCGCTGGCCTGGGTCACGGTGTTCAGCCTCGGCGGCGCGTGGTCGCCGACCACCGCGCAAGGTCGGCTGGTGTTGGCCGGTGTGGCGGTTGCTGCGTTGTGCGCGGCCTTGACCCGGCTCACGGTGATTCTGGTCGAGGCCCAGGCCCAAAGCGTGCTGAACTGGCTGGCCGGGTCGCTGGCCAATGTGGGAGCGGCCCAGGTGCAACTGCTCTGGCCGTGCACGCTGATCGGCGGCGTGTGGGCGCTGTGGTGTGCGCCGCGCCTGAACCTGATTAACCTCGGCGAAGACGCCGCGCGCTCGTTGGGCGTCGGTATCGCCAGCCTGCGCTTGCAGGTGTTTGTCGCCAGCTTGCTGCTGGTGGGCGCCAGCGTGTGCGCGGTCGGCCCCATTGGCTTTGTCGGGCTGATCGCGCCGAATATCATTCGCCAGTTTCTCGGTAACGACTACCGCTGGCTGATCCCGCTCAGTGCGGCATTGGGCGCGGTGATCGTGCTGGGCGCCGACTTGCTCAGTCGCGCGGTGGCCTTTCCAGTGGAAACCCCGGCGGGTGTGGTCACTGCGTTGATCGGCGCACCGTTCTTCCTGTTTCTTGCCAGGCGCACCCTATGATTCGGCCACGATTGCGCTTATGGCTGCTGCTGGGCTTGCTGCTGGTGGCACTGCTGGCGAGCCTCAGCGCCGGCACGGTGTGGCTTAAACCCGCCACCGTGCTGGAGCGCCTGCTGGCCCACGACGCCCTCGATTTTGAAGTGTGGAACCACCGCCTGCCGCGCAGCCTGATCGCCATTCTGGCTGGCTGCGCCTTCGGCCTGGCCGGTGCGATTGTGCAGGGCGTGATCCGCAACCCACTGGCCTCGCCGGAGATTCTCGGCGTGACCCAGGGCGCCGGGCTGGCGCTGACCGTGGCGATCATCAGTTGGCCACACCTGCCGATTGCCTGGCTGCCACTGGTGGCCTGCCTGGGCGGCGCCGGTGGGGCCTTGCTGCTGGCGCTGTACAACACCGGCGTGAGTTTTTCCGGGGTGCGTTTTGCGCTGTCGGGGGTGGCGATTGCGGTGACCTTGTCCAGCGTCACCGAGTTTTTGATCCTGTCCCATCCGTTGGATATCAACACCGCGTTGCTCGCGCTGACGGGCAGTTTGTGGAGCCGTAATTGGCACCATGTGGCGCTGGTGTTGCCGTTCCTGCTGTTGATCCCGTTGGGCCTGTGCCTGGCTAAACCCCTGAACCTCATCGCGCTTGGCGATGAGGCCGCCCACAGCCTGGGCACTGCGCTTGGCCGTACCCGCTGGTGGGCGATGGCCTGCGCGGTGGTGCTCACCAGCCTGGGTGTCGGCGTGATTGGGCCGATTGGTTTTATCGGCCTGGTCGCACCGCACATGGCGCGGCGCCTGGTGGGTGGGCATCACCAGTACCTGCTGCCGGCTGCGATGTTGATTGGCGCGTTATTGCTGGTGCTGGCCGACACGCTTGGACGCACGTTGATTGCGCCCAGCGAAATCCCGGCGGGCGTGCTTACGGCGGTGATTGGTGCGCCGTATTTTCTTTGGTTGCTGGCACGGTTCAAGGGTTGATGACATGAGTATTTTGCAGGCACACCAACTCGACATCGGCTATGGCGCCACGCGCATTGTGCAGGGCCTCTCGTTCGTACCGCCGACAGGTCGCGTCACCGCGCTGATCGGCCCCAACGGCTGTGGCAAGTCCACCTTGCTCAAGGCGTTTGCGCGCATCCTCAAGCCGACCCAGGGCGAGTTGACCCTGGATGGCCACGCCTACGCCAGCCTGTCCGCTCGGCAATTGGCGCGGCAGATCGCATTTTTACCGCAGGTATTGCCGGTGCCGGAAGGTGTCAGCGTGCGCCAGTTGGTCGCCTATGGCCGCAGCCCGCATAACTCGTTGTGGGGGCGCTTGAGTGGCAATGATCAGGCCCAGGTGACCCAAGCCATGCAGCGCCTGGAGCTGGACAGCCTGGCCGACCGCGCGTTGGCGGATTTGTCCGGCGGCCAGCGCCAGCGCGCCTGGCTGGCCATGGTGCTGGCACAGAATGCGCCAGTGGTGTTGCTCGACGAACCCACCACTTACCTCGACATCAGCCATCAGGTGGAACTGCTCGACCTGATGGGCGAACTGGCCGCCGAGGGCAAAACCGTTATCACCGTACTGCACGACATCAACCAGGCCTGCCGCTACGCCGATCACCTGGCGGTGATGCACGCCGGCAAGCTGGTGGCTGACGGCCCGCCCGCCCAGGTGATCAGCGCCGAGCTGATGCGCCAGGTGTTCGACGTGCAGGTGCAGATCCTGCAGGAGCCGGTTTCCGGCACGCCAATGTGCCTGGTGGAAAAAAGCACCCGCACCCACGCCTGACCCTGCTCGTTCCCACGCACCAATGCTCGTTCCCACGCTCCGCGTGGGAGTGCAGCCCGTGACGCTCCGCGTCACAAGGTTGCCGGTTGCAGGGCGGGACGCGGAGCGTCCCATGAGGCATTCCCACGCAGAGGGTGGGAACGATCAGCAGGAAAACATTATTTATATGAATAAAGTTATTCGCTAATAATGAAAGTAGAGAATATTAGCTTATGCCCAAATAGCATTATATTTTTAAAATCCATTCCGTTATGTTTGATCGCAACAGCCTACCCCTGACCTCGGATGGTACCCAGCGTGATTCAGATTCTGCGCGCCATAACCGGGTAAAGACCCCGCGGCAGAATCGTTGGAAGGGAGTTCAACGTATGTTGCCGATTCAAAACCCTCGCTCACTCCACACCTAGTTCCCCATCGCAGCGACACCCCGAAAAACGAGCACCGCGCCCGCCGCGCGACTGCCCGACTTCGCGATTCGGAAAGCCTGGAGTGGTCATGAAGCAAGTTTTACCCCCCACCGCCGCACTCACGCTGGCCCTGTTGGCCGGCACTGCATCAGCCCAGGACGACAGCACCCTGTCCACCGTGGTGGTCACCGGCAACCGTGGCGCCGAGCAGCGCACCGTCACCAGCAGCCCGGTGCCGATCGATGTGGTCAGCGCCAGGCAACTGCAAAGCACCGGTAAGCCTGGCTTGATGGAAGCCTTGAGCGCGGTGATCCCGTCGCTGACCCTGCCGGAAAAAACCGGCTGGGACGCCAGCGGCATTGCCCGTGCGCCCAACCTGCGGGGCTTGAGTGCTGCCGAAGTGCTGGTGCTGGTCAACGGTAAACGTCGCCACACCAGCGCCACGCTGAACATCAATGGCATCAACACCGGCGCGGCGCCGGCTGACCTGGATCTGATCCCCATCAGTGCCATCGACCATGTGGAAGTGCTGCGCGACGGCGCCGCCGCCCAGTACGGCTCGGATGCCATCGCCGGGGTCATCAATGTGATCCTCAAGGCTGATACCAGCGGCACCGCCGTCACCAACGTCGGTCAGGGCTACGACGGCAAGAAGCAAACCGTGCAACAAAGCCTCAACAAGGGTTTTGAAATCGGCAACGGCGGCGTCGTGCAATTGGCCCTGGATGCCCGCAGCCAGAATGACGACAACAAAGCCAGCGCCAACGGCTACACCTATGAGCAAGCCTACAACCAGGCCGGCAGATCGACCTACGGCGGTTACGGCACGCCCAAGACCAACCTGCTGACCCTGGGCTACAACGCCGAGCTGCCGATTGATGACAGCCTCAGCCTGTATTCCTTCACCACCTACTCGCGGCGCAAGGCCGAGCAGGGGCAGAACTACCGCCTGCCGACCATCACCAATACCATCACCACCGGGCCGAATGGCTACCCGGCCGGGTACACGCCGACCTGGTACATCGACGAGGACGATTTCCAGGCCGCGTTCGGCGGCAAAGGCACCGTTGGCGCGTGGGACTGGGATTTGTCCACCACCTACGGGCGCAACGAAGCGGAGCAGGGCACCACCCACAACCAGAACCCGTCGCTGGGCGAGTACACGCCCAACAGCTTCACTTCTGGCACCTGGATTTCCACCGAGCTGACCACCAACCTCGACTTCAAGCGCGGCTTTGATGTCGGCCTGCAAAAACCGTTGGACCTGTCCTACGGCTTCGAACATCGGCGCGACACCTATGAGGTGCAGGCGGGTGACTACGCGTCTTATGCCAATGGCGGCTACTGCGTGGCGCCCGGCAACTGCGCGTCATCCGGGGCGCAAGTCACCAACGGCATTTCGCCGGATGAAGAAAGCAGCGCCTCGCGCAACAGCCTCGCCAGCTATGTCGATGTGGGCTTCAACCCGCTGCCGGACTGGTACATCGGCACCGCCTTTCGCTACGAGCATTACAACGAAGGCGTCGGCGCCACCCGCAGCGGCAAGCTGACCACACGCTACGATTTCACCCCGCAATTTGCCGTGCGCGCCACCGTCAGTAACGGCTTTCGCGCGCCGTCCCTGGCCAATAGCCTGTTCAGTGCGCGCTCCACCACTTATGGCGTGGTCGACGGCGTGTATCAGTCGATCAACTACGGCGTATTGCCGGTGGGTTCGGCGGCGGCCAAGGCCCTCGGCGCCCAGGAGTTGAAACCCGAGCGCTCGACCAACTTCAGCCTGGGTTTCACCCTTACGCCCACCGACCGCCTGAACTTCACCGCCGACGCCTACGTGATCAACCTGCGCGACCGAATCACCCTGACCGGCACCTTGCTCGGCCCCGAAGTCACCCAGGTACTGCAAAGCAACGGCATCAACTCCACCTCCGGCGGCCAGTACTTTATCAACGGCGCCGACACCCGCACCAAGGGCGTGGATCTGGTCAGCAACTACAACCAGGACCTCGGCCAGTTCGGCGCCTTGAAATGGACCGCCGCGTTCAACTGGAACCAGACCAAGATCCTCAACTACAAGGCGTCCACCGATATCCTCGGCACGCCCTATGACCTGATGGACCGCCAGGCCCGTGGCCTGATCACCGATGTGCAGCCCAAGACCAAACTCATCCTCGGCGGCGACTGGAGCATAGACCGCTTCAACCTCAACCTGGCCCTGACCCGCTACGGCGCCTACAAAGAGGTCAATTCCTCGGCCAATCGCGACCTGGACCGGGTTTACAACGCCCGCTGGATCACTGACCTCGACCTTGGCTACAACCTCACCAAAGCCCTCAACATCGCCGTCGGCGCCAAGAACCTGTTCGACCTTTACCCCAAGAAACAAGGCGTGCCGAGCAGCACCATGCTCGCCAGCTACGGCACTTATTCGCCCTACGGTTTTACCGGCGGGTACTACTACACCCGGCTGACTTACGCCTTCTAAGGCCGCAACCCGCGAGGAATAGAACATGCCCATTGTCGCCAAATCCTATGACCTGATCGACGAGGTCAGCCCGGTTCGCCAGCGCCGCGTTGCAACGCCGATCAAGGCCCTGCAAGTGGTTCCCGCCCGCCACCCGTGGCGCTGGGCCGGGTCGATCTTCGCTGCGCTGGTGCTGCTCGCCATCGTGCATTCACTGGCCACCAACCCGCGTTGGGAGTGGGGCGTGTTCGGCCAGTGGTTCTTTTCCGCCTCGGTGCTGCGCGGCCTCGGCCAGACGCTGCTGCTGACGCTGCTCAGTACCGTGTTCAGCATCCTCTTCGGCACTGCATTGGCGCTGGCACGGCTGTCGGGCTCGCCATTGCTGGCGGCGTTGGCCTGGGGCTATATCTGGTTTTTCCGCTCGATGCCGGCGCTGCTGGTGCTGATCATCCTCTACAACTTTGCCTACCTGTATGACCACATCGTGCTCGGCGTGCCGTTCACCCGCGTGGTGTTCGCCGAGTGGTCGACCGTGGATGTGCTCAGCCAATTCACCGTGGCGGTGTTGGGCCTGAGCTTGATGCAGGCAGCCTATGCGGCGGAGATCATTCGTGGCGGTTTGATAGGCGTGGACTCAGGCCAGCATGAAGCGGCGGCAGCCCTCGGTTTGCCGGCTTCGCGACGGATTTTTCGCATCATTCTGCCCCAGGCGCTGCGCTCGATTTTGCCGTCGGGTTTCAACGAAATCATCGGCCTGGTCAAGGGCACGTCCATCGTCTACGTGCTGGCCTTGCCGGAGCTGTTCTACACCGTGCAGGTCATCTACAACCGCACCCAGGCGGTGATCCCGCTGCTGGTGGTGGCGACCGTGTGGTACCTGATCATCACCACGGTGCTGACCAGCGCCCAGTACTACGTCGAGCGCCACTTTGCGCGTGGTACGGCGCGGGTACTGCCGCCCACACCGCTGCAACGCCTGCGCGGCTGGCTCAAGGAGAAAACCCATGGCTGAAGCACGCGCCGGGCGCATTCAGATCCAGGGCGTGGGCAAGCGCTTTGGCAACCAGCAGGTGTTGAAAGACATCGACCTGACCATCGACCCAGGCAAGGTCACGGTGATTCTCGGGCCGTCCGGCTCGGGCAAATCCACCTTGCTGCGCACCATCAACCACCTGGAAAAAATCGACAGCGGGCACATCACCATCGACGGTGAATACGTCGGCTATCGGCGCAAGGGTGACCTGCTCTACGAATTGAAAGAACGCGAGATTCTCAAGCGCCGCATCGACGTGGGTTTTGTGTTCCAGAACTTCAACCTGTTCCCGCACCTCACCGCCTGGGAAAACGTCGCCGAAGCACCGCTGGCCCACAAGCGCTGGAGCAAGGCCGAGGCGCAGGCCAAGGCCTGCGAGCTGCTGGCCAAGGTCGGCCTGGCCGACAAAGTCGATGCCTACCCACGGCAGCTCTCCGGCGGCCAGCAACAGCGCGTGGCTATCGCCCGCGCCCTGGCGCTGGATCCCAAAGTGCTGCTGTTCGATGAACCCACCTCAGCCCTCGACCCGGAGCTGGTGGGCGAAGTGCTCGACGTGATCAAAGGCCTGACCCAACTGGGTGTGACCCTGGTGATCGTCACCCACGAAATCGGGTTTGCCCGCGAAGTGGCCGACCACGTGGTGTTCCTGTGTGACGGCCAACTGATCGAAGAAGGCCCGCCCGAACAGATGTTTCGCCAACCCCGACATCCCCGCACCGTGGCCTTTCTGGGCAAGGTGCTTTAGTTCAAGGAGTGACTGCCCATGTTCATCAATACTGCCCGCGTGGCCTTGCTGACGCTTGCCGTCGGTGCTGCGCAAAGCGCGTTCGCCGTGCAACAGGTGGATTTCAGCCCCGACCGCGTGCGTATCCATGTACCGCGCAATGAAGCGGCGATTGCGCAGATCCCGCCGGGCTTCAAGTTCGCCCAGCCCGGCAAATTCACCGTCGCCGTGTCCGGCGTGGCCGGGCCGCCGCTGGCGCTGCTGGCCAACGACGACAAGACCACCATCGGCAGCGAAGCCGATACCGCGCAGCTTGTCGCTGATAGTTTAGGCCTGCAACTCAATGTGGTGCAGACCAGTTGGGAGGATTGGCCGCTGGGCGTCAGCTCCGGCAAGTACGACGCGGTGATCAGCAACGTCACCGTGACCGAGGCGCGCAAGAAGCGTTTTGACTTCGCCACCTATCGCCAGGATGTGCTCGGCTTTTACGTCAAGAGCACCAACAAAATCACCGAGATCAAACAGGCCGCCGACATTGCCGGGCTGAAGATCATCGTCGGCTCCGGCACCAACCAGGAGAAGGTGCTGCTGGCGTGGAACGAGGCCAATGAAAAAGCCGGTATCAAGCCTGCGCTCCTGCAATACATCGACGACCAGGCCGCCGCGCAACTGGCGGTGCAATCGGGGCGCAGCGATGCGCTGTTCGGGCCCAACTCGGTGTATGCCTATTCGGCGGCGGTCACCGGTGGCATCAAGTTGGTGGGCACGGTGAATGGCGGCTGGCCGTTGAAGGCCGATATCGCCGTGACCACCCGCAAGGACAACGGCCTGATCCAGCCGATTCACACCGCCCTGCAAGGCGCGATTGCCGGCGGCCAATACGAACAGGTGCTGCAACGCTGGGGCCTGGACATCGAGCGCGTCGACACCTCGCTGATCAACCCACCGGGCCTGCCGGACTAGGAGCATCGACATGGGACTGACACGCCGTGAAGCGCTGTCGAGCATCGCCGCTGTAGGCGGCGAAAAGGCCGTCAAGGATGCATTGGCGGTATTGGGTTTGGGGCCGTCGTCACATCGCCGCCCGCAACCGCTGAAACTCAACGCGGGCCTGGGGCAGGGCACTCGTGTGCTGGTGCTGGGCGCCGGGATTGCCGGGTTGGTGACGGCCCTGGAACTCAGCCGCGCCGGGTTCAGCGTGCAAATACTGGAGGCCCGCAACCGCGTGGGCGGGCGCACCTGGACCCTGCGCAATGGCGACCGCGTGGACTACAAGGACGGCCGCACGCAAACCGTAGCGTTTGATAACGGCCTGTATTTCAACGCCGGTCCCGCCAGGATTCCGAGCCAGCACCGCACGCTTCTCGACTATTGCAGCGAGCTGGGTGTGCCGTTGGAAGTGCTGGTCAACAGCAGCCACGGCGCCCAGGTGCGGCCCGACCTGCAACAGCCGGCGTTCACCGTCGGCCAGGCGATCAATGACACGCGCGGGCATTTGTCCGGCTTGCTGGCCAAAGCCGTGCAGCGCGATGCCCTCGATGATGTGTTGAGCAGTGAAGAGCGCACGCGCTTGCTGGCGTTTTTGCAGGTGTATGGCGATCTGTCGCAGGAACTGGCCTTTGAAGGCAGCTTGCGCTCCGGTCACCTGGAGTCGCCTGCCCACCCCGGCGCACTGCCCGCCAGCCGCAGCCCGCTGGCGCTGGACCGGCTGCTGCATCCGGAGTTGTGGGGCGCGTTATTGCACACCGAATTCCCGGAATTTTCCGCCACCATGTTCCAACCTGTCGGCGGCATGGACCGCATCACCGACGCCTTCTACCAGCGCGTGCGCGAGCACGTGCAACTGGGCGCCCAGGTGCGGCAGATCCGCCAGCTTGAAGACGGCGTGGCGGTGACCTACCACGACCAGCTCAGCGGCCGCGAACAGGTGGTGCGCGCCGATTACCTGGTCTCGACCTTGCCGTTGCCGCTGTTGGCCAAACTCGACACCGACTTCAGCGACCCGGTCAAAGCCGCCTTGCTCAGCACCCGCAGTGATCAGGCGACCAAAGTGGCGTGGCAATCGCCGCGCTTCTGGGAAACCGACTATCGAACCTACGGCGGCCTGTCGTGGATCGAACACCCGGCGCGCCTGCTGTGGTACCCCAGCAACGACCTCAACACCCGCGACGGTTTGCTGGTGGCCGGTTACGTGACCGGGGAGGGCGCCGACGTATTTGGTGCCAAGCCGTTCGACCGGCAGTACGCCACCTCCAAAGAAGCCGTGGAACTGCTGCATCCGGGTTATTCACAACACCTGCGCCACCCGCTGGCGGTGTCCTGGGAACAGATCCCCTACAGCGAAGGCCCCTGGCTGCAACGCGAACACTTCCCGGCCGACGCCAGTGCCTTGCTGGAACAGGCCCACGGCCGCGTGTACTTCGCCGGCGACGGCCTGGTGCAAAGCGGTGTGGGCATCTGGCAGGAGTCGGCAGCCAACTCGGCGCGGCATGTGGTCGCGCAGCTGGCCGAGCGCGTTACCCAACAACAACAGATTGCGGCACTCGCCGCCTCCTGAGGAGCATCACCATGAGCGACAGCATTCAACGCACCAGCGTCGGCGATTTTCCCATCTCGCAAACCGTCACCGTACCGGCCTCGGCCAGCCTGATTTTCGTCAGCGGCACCTTGCCCGACCTGGCCGACCCTAACGTGCCCGGGGTTTACGGCAACACCGAAGTGCAGACGGTGTCGGTGTTCAACAAGCTGCGCAAGATCCTCCAGCAGCAAGACCTGGACCTGGGCGATATCGTGCAATTGCGCGTGTTTCTGGTGGGGGCCGAAGAGACCGACGGCAAGCTCGACTTTGCCGGGTTGCAGCGTGGTTACACGCAGTTCTTCGCCACGCCAGAGCAGCCGAACAAGCCTGCGCGCACGGCGTTGCAGGTGGTGGCATTGCCGTTGCCAGGGGCGCTGGTGGAAGTGGAGGCGATTGCGGCCAGAACGGCCTGACTCTATTGAATGCGCTGTTGTGGATAGCTTGCTTGCTGTGGCTTGTTGTGGCGAGCAGGCTTGCCCTGCGTTGGGCTGCGCAGCAGCCCCAGTAAAGGCACCGGGATTCTCCTGAAGGAACTCAGCGCCTGGTTTCAGGGCCGCTGCGCGCCCC
>NZ_VBVZ01000131.1 GCF_005863185.1 Pseudomonas edaphica | reverse complement strand
CGCTGCTGTCAACACCTCTTTTTCAACTTCCTTTTGGCTTCGATGAACTGAAGCAACTTGCTGCCGAAAACTTCGTAACTCGTTGTTTACCAAGGAGTTTTCCGTTTCGACTGCGCCGGAAGTGGGGCGAATTATAGACAGATATAAAACGCCGTCAATCCCTTTCTTTCACATTTCTGTCATATAGGTCAAAAAGGCCGCAAAAGCACAAAAGCCGGCCCCAAGGGGCCGGCCTTCACCTACTACGCCTTACAGACTCGGGAAGGCGAACTGCGACGCTTCATGGCTGGCCCGCTGCGGCCAACGCTGGGTAATCGCCTTGCGACGGGTATAGAAACGCACCCCATCCGGCCCATAGGCATGCAAGTCGCCAAACAGCGAACGCTTCCAGCCGCCAAAGCTGTGGTACGCCACCGGCACGGGCAACGGCACGTTTACGCCGACCATGCCCACTTCGATCTCATCACAGAACAGCCGCGCCGCTTCACCGTCACGGGTAAAGATGCAGGTACCGTTGCCATACTCATGATCGTTGATCAGTTGCATCGCGGCTTCCAGGCTGTCAACGCGGACCACACACAGCACCGGCCCGAAGATCTCCTCTTTATAGATGCGCATTTCAGGGGTCACGCGATCAAACAAGCTGCCGCCCAGGAAGAAGCCCTCTTCATGCCCGGCAACACTTAACCCACGACCGTCGACCACCAGCTTGGCACCCGCCGACACACCGTCCTCTATATAACCACTGACCTTGTCCCGCGCCTGCCCCGTCACCAACGGCCCCATATCCAGGCCGCAAGAGGTGCCCGCACCAATCTTGAGTGCCTTGACCTGCGGTACCAACTTGGCGATCAACGCATCCGCCACCTGGTCACCCACGCACACGGCCACCGAAATCGCCATGCAACGCTCACCGCAGGAACCGTACGCCGCGCCCATCAGAGCGCTGACCGCGTTATCCAGGTCCGCATCCGGCATCAGCACCGCATGGTTCTTCGCCCCACCCAGCGCCTGCACGCGCTTGCCACGTTTGGTCGCTTCGGAATAGATGTACTCGGCAATCGGCGTCGACCCCACAAAACTCAGGGCTTTGACTTCCGGCGCTTCAATCAGCGCATCCACTGCGCCCTTGTCCCCATGCACCACGCTCAGCACGCCTTTGGGCAGACCGGCTTCCTGCAACAGCTGCGCAATCAGCAGCGTGGAGCTTGGATCACGCTCCGATGGTTTCAGGATGAAACAGTTACCGCACACGATCGCCAGCGGGTACATCCACAGCGGCACCATCGCCGGGAAGTTGAACGGAGTAATACCCGCCACCACACCCAACGGCTGGAAGTCCGACCACGCATCAATGTTCGGCCCCACGTTACGGCTGTACTCGCCCTTGAGAATCTCCGGCGCCGAACAGGCGTATTCCACGTTCTCGATGCCGCGTTTCAGTTCACCGGCGGCGTCTTCCAGGGTCTTGCCATGCTCCTCGCTGATCAACTGCGAAATACGCGCTTCGTTCTGCTCCAGCAATTGCTTGAAACGAAACATCACCTGGGCACGCTTGGCCGGTGGGGTATTACGCCAGGCAGGGAACGCCGCCTTGGCCGAGTCGATCGCCTGTTGAATAGTTTCACGGCTGGCCAATGGCACTTGGTGAATCACCTGGCCGGTGGACGGGTTGTACACGTCGGCACTACGGCCGCTGTCATTGACCAACTCACCGTTGATCAAATGCTGGATAAGGCTCATGCAGGGCTCCTGAAAAGTTGTTCTATATAGAAGGAGAAATCAGTCGATCTTGTTCAGCACTTCGCCGACCGCATCGAACAAACGATCCAGGTCCTGCGGCTTGCTGTTGAAGGTTGGCCCGAACTGCAGGGTGTCACCGCCAAAGCGCACGTAGAAACCCGCTTTCCACAAGGCCATGCCGGCCTCAAATGGACGCACGATGGCATCACCGTCACGCGGGGCAATCTGGATCGCGCCGGCCAGGCCGTAGTTACGAATGTCGATCACATTCTTGCTGCCCTTCAACCCGTGCAACGCATTCTCAAAGTGCGGGGCGACTTCGGCTACGCTCTGCACCAGGTTTTCCTTCTGCAACAGGTCCAATGCCGCCAAGCCAGCCGCGCAAGCCACCGGGTGCGCCGAGTAGGTGTAGCCGTGGGGGAATTCCACCGCGTATTCCGGCGTCGCCTGGTTCATGAAGGTCTGATAGATCTCGCTGCTGGCAATCACCGCGCCCATCGGGATCGCGCCGTTGGTGACTTGCTTGGCAATGCACATCAGGTCCGGGGTCACGCCAAAGCTGTCGGCGCCGAACATCGAGCCGGTACGGCCGAAACCGGTGATCACTTCGTCGAACACCAGCAGGATGTTGTGTTGGTCGCAGATCTCACGCAGTCGCTTGAGATAACCCTGTGGCGGCACCAGCACGCCAGCGGAACCGGCCATCGGTTCAACAAACACCGCTGCGATGTTCGACGCGTCGTGCAGTTCGATCAGCTTGAGCAGCTCATCGGCCAGGGCGATGCCGCCCAGCTCCGGCATGCCACGGGAGAAGGCATTGCTCGCCAGCAACGTGTGCGGCAGATGGTCAACGTCCATCAGGCCCTGACCGAAGAGCTTGCGGTTGCCGTTCACGCCACCCAGGCTGGTTCCGGCAATGTTCACACCGTGATAGCCACGGGCGCGGCCGATCATCTTGGTCTTGGTGGCCTGGCCTTTCAGGCGCCAGTACGCACGCACCATCTTCACCGCAGTATCGGCGCACTCGGAGCCCGAATCGGTGAAGAACACGTGGTTCAGGTTGCCTGGGGTCAGGTCGGTGATCTTTTCCGCCAACTGGAAGGACAACGGATGACCGTATTGGAAGCCCGGGGAGTAGTCCAGGGTGCCCAGTTGCTTGGACACTGCTTCCTGAATCTCTTTGCGGGTGTGCCCGGCGCCACACGTCCACAGGCCCGACAACGAGTCGTACACCTTGCGGCCCTTGTCATCTATCAACCAGCTGCCTTCAGCGCCGACGATCAGGCGCGGGTCGCGCTGGAAGTTGCGGTTGGCGGTGTAAGGCATCCAGTGCGCATCCAACTTCAGTTGGCTGGCCAGGGACGATGGGGCGTTTTCGGGCATGTTCATCAGCAAAACCTCGCAGGGCAAAAGGCAGCGTCGGGATTGAAAAGCGTTGTTGCAGCTAAATTGCCACGGCGATAAAGTCGGTGAAATCCAACTCTTCTAACCTTCAGTCAGGCCTTCACTAAACTATGAGCAGCCGTCGACCCGATCCCCTGGCCCAAGTCAGCGACTTCGATATCCGCCTGTTGCGCATCTTTCGCAGCGTGGTGGAGTGCGGCGGCTTCTCGGCGGCCGAAACCGTGCTCGGCATCGGCCGCTCGGCCATCAGCCAGCAGATGAGCGACCTGGAGCAACGCCTTGGATTGCGCCTGTGCCAGCGCGGGCGTGCCGGCTTCTCCCTGACCGAAGAAGGCCGCGAGGTCTACCAATCGGCCTTGCAGCTATTAAGTGCGCTGGAAAGCTTTCGCACCGAGGTCAACGGCCTGCATCAGCATTTGCGCGGCGAACTGATCATCGGCCTCACCGACAACCTGGTCACCCTGCCCCACATGCGCATCACCCACGCCCTGGCGCAGTTGAAGGAACGCGGCCCCGACGTACAAATCCAGATCCGCATGATCGCGCCGAACGAGGTGGAACAAGGTGTACTCGATGGTCGCCTGCATGTCGGCGTAGTACCTCAGGCGAGCGCGCTGTCCGGCCTGGAATACCAACCCCTATACAGCGAACGCTCACTGCTCTACTGCGCGGTTGGCCACCCGTTGTTTTACGCGGACGACAAGCAACTGGACGACCCACGTATCGACAGCCAGGACGCCATCGCCCCGACCTTTCGCTTGCCCGCCGAAATCCAGGCCCATTACCAGGCACTCAATTGCACCGCCAGCGCCTCGGACCGCGAAGGCATGGCGTTCCTGATTCTCACCGGCCGCTATATCGGCTACCTGCCCGACCACTACGCCAGCCTGTGGGTACAACAAGGCCGACTGCGCGCGCTGAAACCGGCTACACGTTTTTACGATTTGAGCCTCGCATCGGTCACGCGCAAGGGTCGCCGCCCTCATTTGGTGCTGGAAAGCTTTCTGGAGAGTCTGGCGGCAACGCGCTAATTCGGGCCTCTCGCTAAAAGCTGAGCAACTGGACAGCTTTTTGCAAGGGAACCAGGACCTTGAACCGTCCGCCCTGAGTTTGCCCGCCATGCCACCAGAAACCTTGAGCCCCAACGACCTGATCTACGGCCTGAACGACCGACCGAAACCACTGCCGGCCCTACTGGCAGCCTTGCAACATGTGCTGGCCGCCTTTGTCGGCATCATCACCCCGCCACTGATCATCGGTTCTACGTTGGGGCTCACCGCCCACCTGCCCTACCTGATCAGCATGGCGTTGATGGTGTCCGGCGTAGGCACTTTCATCCAGGCACGCAGGCCATTTGGTATCGGCGCCGGCATGATCTGCCTGCAAGGCACCAGCTTTGCGTTTCTCGGCGCGGTGTTGTCAGCAGGCTTTCTAGTGAAGCAACGCGGCGGCAGCCCGGAAGACATCATGGCGATGGTCTTTGGCGTGTGCTTTTTCGGCGCGGCGGTGCAGATCGTGTTGAGCCGTTTTATCGGCCAATTGCGCCGTGTGATCACGCCCTTGGTCACCGGCATTGTCATCACCTTGATCGGCATCAGCCTGATCAAAGTCGGCATCACCGACCTGGGTGGCGGTTTCAATGCGCCTGACTTCGGCGCGCCGACCAACCTGGCCTTGGGGTTGTTCGTCGTGTTGACGATCATCTTGCTCAACCGCTCGAACACGCCGTGGGTACGCCTCTCGGCAATCATCATCGGCCTGGCCCTCGGCAGCCTGGCCGCGTGGTTCAGCGGCAAGCTGGTGCCCCAAGCCTTGCCCGACTTGCCATTGATCAGCGTACCGATGCCGTTTCGCTTTGGTTTCAACTTCGACTGGAGCGCCTTCCTGCCCATCGCGCTGATTTATCTGATCAGCAGTATCGAAACCGTTGGCGACCTGACCGCCAACTGCATGATCGCCCGCCAGCCGATCAGCGGCCCTTCTTATATAAGTCGACTCAAGGGCGGCGTATTGGGTGATGGCGTCAGTTGCATGATCGCCGCCACCTTCAGCGCATTCCCCAACACCACGTTTGCGCAGAACAACGGCGTGATCCAACTCACCGGCGTGGCCAGCCGTTACGTCGGCTTATACATTGGTGTGCTGCTGTTCTGTCTCGGCCTGTTTCCACTGATCGGCGCGGTGCTGCAGCAAATCCCCAAACCGGTATTGGGCGGCGCAACCCTGGTGATGTTCGGCAGCGTGGCCGCCGCCGGCGTGCGCATTCTGGCCCAGGCGCCGCTGGACCGACGCAGCATGTTGATCATCGCCACCTCGTTCGGCGTTGGCCTGGGCATCGCCGCCCAACCTGAGTTGCTGCACTTGATGCCGCCTCTGGTGCAAAACCTGTTCGATTCGGCCATCACCAGCGGCGGCCTGACGGCCATCGTGTTGTGCCTGTTATTACCCGAGGCCAAAGCGAATACCGCAGGCGCAAACCACGCGCCGGAAAGCGACACACTGGAACCGCTTTGACGGTTTTATTGCATCGGGACTTGTCTGAGGCTTGAGGGTGGGTTATCTGTGCACACGTCGTCTCTATCGATCAGCACGGAAACCTCCATGAGCCTCGAAGTTCCTGCCCACAGCAACCACGCCGGTAAACCTGCCAGCCGTATTCGGCAAAAGAATGAACAAGCGATTCTCCAGGCGGCTGAAGACGAATTCGCGCGTCATGGCTACAAAGGCACCAGCATGAACACCATTGCCTCGAGTGCCGGGCTGCCCAAGGCCAACCTGCATTATTACTTCACCAACAAGCTCGGCCTGTACATCGCGGTACTGAGCAATATCCTCGAACTGTGGGACAGCACCTTCAACGCGCTGACCGCCGAGGACGACCCCGCCGTCGCGCTGACACGCTACATCCGCACCAAGATGGAATTCTCCCGGCGCCACCCCCAAGCCTCGCGGATCTTCGCCATGGAGATCATCAGTGGCGGCGAATGCCTGACCGAATATTTCAGCCAGGACTACCGCGCCTGGTTCAGTGGCCGCGCAGCGGTGTTCCAGGCCTGGATCGAAGCCGGCAAGATGGACCCCATCGACCCCGTACACCTGATCTTCCTGTTGTGGGGCAGCACCCAGCATTACGCCGACTTCGCCACCCAGATCTGCCGCGTCACTGGTCGCACCAAGCTGACCAAGCAGGACATGGAAGACGCCGGCACCAACCTGATCCATATCATCCTCAAAGGCTGCGGCATCAAGCCGGCCCTATAAACGAAGCGACTTATGCCTTTCACGCTGACCGGCCTTTGCGAATTTCGTGAAGAAATACGCAAAAGCCGCTTTATCACCCTGGCCGCGCCGATCACCAGCGCGCAAGACGCCCAGGCGTTTTTCGAGCAGCACAGCGACCTCAACGCCACGCACAACTGCTGGGCCTGGAAGCTCGCCGACCAGTACCGCAGCAACGACGATGGCGAACCCGGCGGCACGGCCGGGCGACCGATCCTGGCCGCCATTGAAGCCCAAGGCTTTGATCAGGTCGCCGTGCTGGTGATTCGCTGGTACGGCGGCATCCAGCTGGGCACCGGCGGCCTGGCTCGCGCCTACGGCGGCGGCGCGAACAAATGCCTGCAGAATGCCGAACGCATCGAGCTGATCAGCCGCGTGCCGCTGAGCTGTGCCTGCAGTTTCTCGGAATTGAACCTGGTGAAACTGCGCGTGGCCGAACTGGGCGGGCTGGTGGTGGAAGAAACCTTCACCGCCAACGGCGTCGAGCTACAGCTCGCACTCGGCGAGGCGCACATCGACACGCTGCAAACCCAGCTCGCCGACCTCAGCCGTGGGCGCATCCTGCTCGAACGCTGAAACTGCCCACATCTACTGTGCACCTGCCTGTGGATAACCTGAGCACACCCGTCTGTAACCCTTTTGTCATAAGGGCTTACGGGCGCCGGTCATTTTTTGATCAGTATTCACCGGGAGTATTTGCGCAACGCCCCATAGCAGTTCCAACAGCAGAATTATCCACAGCACCGACGTGGAGCCCTGCATCAGCGCGTACAGCTGCCAGGTCGCAAACAGACCACGGCCGGCCGCGTCATACAGCCCGAATTGGCGTTGAGGGTCGCGAATACGCAGCACTGCCCACACGCACACGATCGAGCCGAGCAGGTTGGCCATCAGCACATGCGCAGGCAGAAACGGCGGTAGCTCGCCCGGCAGGTTCAAGCCCTGCAACAGGCCGTGTACTAATGCAAAACTCCACGGCGTGACAAACGCGGCGGTGATGATCAAGTCATACCAGGCACTGGCCCGCACCAATGTCCGGTAGCGTTTTTGTGTCCACATAGCAGCAAGCTCCTTCAATTCAAGAAGCCAGCAGGCTAAAGCCTGGAGTATGCTCCAGGGTCAAGCCCTCTCGAGCCCGTCTCATGCGTATCGGCGAATTAGCCCAGGCCAGCCAGGTCAGCCGCGACACCTTGCGCTTCTATGAGCAGCGCGGGTTGATCGCCGCGCAACGCAGCGCCAACGGTTACCGCGACTACCCGCCGGACATGCTGCAACTGGTGCTCTATATCAAGACTGCGCAGCGCCTGGGTTTCAGCCTCGGCGAGATCGGCACCAGCGTCGCCGCCTTATGGCAGGCGCCCGATCCCGACGCTGCCGTCACACAATTGCTGCAAGACAAGCTCAACCTGATCGAAACCCGCATCACTGAACTCGGCCATCTGCGCCAGGAGTTGCAGCAAAGGCTCGGGCAACGTTGTCCACTGAATCCGTGAACCTCCACTCCAAAGGAAGCCCTTCATGTCTACGCCAAAAACCGCACTGATCATCGGCGCCTCGCGCGGCCTGGGCCTTGGCCTGGTCAAGCAACTGCTGCAGGACGGCTGGGAGGTGACCGCCACCGTGCGCGACCCGAACAAGGCCGATGCGCTCAAAGCCGTGGGCCAGGTGCAGATCGAGAAGCTGGACATGGACGATCAACAAGCCGTGATCGCCTTGGCCCAACGCCTGAAGGAGCGCACCTTCGACCTGCTGTTCGTCAACGCCGGCGTCAAAGGCCCTGCCAACCAGGAGCCGGGCCACGCCACCCTGGCGGAAGTCGGCCAACTGTTTTTCACCAACGCCGTGGCGCCGATCAACCTGGCCCAGCGCTTTGTCGGGCAGATCCGCAAAGACACCGGCGTGCTGGCGTTCATGAGTTCGGTGCTGGGCAGCGTGACTATTCCCGATGGCTCCGACCTGGCGCTGTACAAGGCCAGCAAGGCTGCACTCAACTCCATGACCAACAGCTTTATCACGCAACTGGGCGACCATAAGCTCACCGTGCTGTCGCTGCATCCGGGCTGGGTGAAAACCGACATGGGCGGCGAAAACGCGCACATCGATGTCGACACCAGCGTGCGCGGCCTGGTGGATCAGGTGAATGCCTACACCGGCAAAGGCGGCCATCACTTCGTGGACTACAAGGGCGACACCATCGCCTGGTAACAGCTCGGTCCAACCTGTGGGAGCGGGCTTGCCCGCGATGGTCTCAAGAGCACCTCGCTCCTACAGATAGACCTGATCATGGACTACACGTAAACTCTGCTCCTCGCCCTCACCGGCGACCCTGGATCAGCAGACAGGGCAACACTGAGCTGGCAAACCTGAACCCATCATTCAGAGGAGCCGGCCAATGCCTGCGACCCGTATCTGGTTAAAAAACCCCCTCGCGATCTTCACCGCCAATGGCCTCGACGCCCGTGGTGGCCTGGTGCTGCAAGACGGTGTGATCACCGAAGTGCTGGGCTTGGGAAAAGAGCCCACCGTGCCGTGCGGACAAGTATTCGATGCACGCGAACATGTGATCCTGCCGGGGCTGATCAACACTCACCATCACTTCTACCAAACCCTGACCCGCGCCTGGGCGCCGGTGGTGAACCAGCCGCTCTTCCCGTGGCTGAAAACCCTGTACCCGGTCTGGGCACGCCTGACCCCGGAAAAACTCGCGCTGGCGTCCAAAGTCGCCCTCGCAGAGTTGCTGCTCTCCGGCTGTACCACGGCGGCCGACCACCATTACCTGTTCCCTGACGGCCTGGAAAATGCCATCGATGTACAAGTAGAAAGCGTGCGCGAACTGGGCATGCGCGCCATGCTCACCCGCGGCTCCATGAGCCTGGGCGAAGCCGATGGCGGCCTGCCGCCGCAGCAAACCGTGCAACAAGGCCAGGTTATCCTCGAAGACAGCCAGCGCCTGATCCGCGAATACCACCAGCGCGGCGATGGCGCGCAAATCCAGATCGCCCTGGCGCCCTGCTCGCCGTTTTCGGTCACCCCGCAAATCATGCAAGCCAGCGCCGAACTGGCCAACAGCCTCGACGTGCGCCTGCACACGCACCTGGCCGAAACCCTCGACGAAGAAGACTTCTGCCTGCAGCGTTTCGGGCTGCGCACGGTGGACTACCTCGACAGCGTTGGCTGGCTCGGCCCACGCACCTGGCTGGCCCACGGCATTCACTTCAACCCGGATGAGATCGCCCGCCTGGGCGCCGCCGGCACCGGTATCTGCCATTGCCCAAGCTCGAATATGCGCCTGGCTTCCGGCATCTGCCCGACCCTGGACCTGCTCGCCGCCGGCGCGCCGATTGGCCTGGGCGTCGACGGTTCGGCCTCCAACGATGCCTCGAACATGATCCTCGAAGCGCGCCAGGCCCTGTACATCCAGCGCCTGCGTTACGGCGCAGAAAAGATCACCCCAGAAGGCGTGCTGGGCTGGGCCACCAAAGGCTCGGCGCAGTTGCTGGGGCGCACGGATATCGGTGAGTTGGCCGTGGGCAAACAGGCTGACCTGGCGCTGTTCAAACTCGATGAGCTGCGCTTTTCCGGCAGCCATGACCCGATTTCGGCGCTGCTGCTGTGCGGCGCCGACCGCGCGGATCGGGTGATGATCGGCGGCAAGTGGCGGGTGATCGATGGGCAGGTTGAAGGGCTGGACCTGAAAGGCTTGATCGCCGATCACAGCCAGGCGGCGAAACAACTGATCGCCGGAACCTGAGCCCTGCACAAAGCCAACTGTGGGAGCTGGCTTGCCTGCGATGCAGACACCTCGGTCTATCAGCCATACCGAGTGGATGCCATCGCGGGCAAGCCCGGCTCCCACATGGGTTTTAAGGTGTGCTTGAGGGCCGGTTACACCCCAAGCAACGACAACATGATAAAGGTCGCAAACAACACATGTGGGAGCTGGCTTGCCTGCGATGCAGGCACCTCGGTCTTTCAGCCATACCGAGTTAATGCCATCGCGGGCAAGCCCGGCTCCCACATGGGATTTAGGGTGTGCTTGAGGGCCGGTTACACCCCAAGCAACGACAACATGATAAAGGTCGCAAACAACACAAAGTGCGTCATCCCTTCGATGGCATTGGTTTCGCCATCATTGAGGTTGATCGCACTCACCACCAGCGTGATCAACACCATCACGGTCTGCACCGGTGTCATCGCCATCTGGAACGGCTGGCCGGTGTAGAGCGCCATGGCTTCCATCACCGGCACCGTCAAAATCACCGTCGACAACGATGCACCCAGTGCGATGTTGACCACCGACTGCATGCGGTTAGCCAAGGCGGCACGCAACGCCGTCAGAATTTCCGGCGCGGCCGAAATCGCCGCCACCACAATCGCGGTAATCACCGGCGGTGCGCCCGTACCTTCCAGGCCCAGGTCGAGGGTCTTGGACATCACCTCGGCCAATGCGCCAATCACAATCACGCCAAACACCAACGTACCGATGGAAAACGCCAGGTTGATCGACGGCTCCTGCTGTTCTTCCGGCTGCTTTTTTCGGCGTTTTTCCGGGTAGCTATAGCTGAAGAAGTAACTGTGTGGCCCGACCTGCATGCGCAGGAACAGGGTGTAGAGCAACACCATCGCGCCGATGGTGAAGGCCGAGTAAATTTTCCAGTCAGCCTCGGGAATAAACTCCGGCACCACCATCGATACGCCCATGGCGGTGAGGATCATCACGCTGTAACTGCGTGCCGAGTCATCGTTGTAGGACTGTTCACCATGCTTGATGCCGCCCATCAGCGCGGCCAGGCCAAGGATGCCGTTGATATCGAGCATCACCGCCGAATAGATCGTGTCACGTACCAAAGTCGGCGAGGGCTCGTTGCTCATCATGATCGCCAGGATCACCACTTCCACCAGCACGGCGGCGAGGGTGAGGATCATGGTGCCGTAAGGGTCACCGACCTTTTCCGCCAGTTGCTCGGCGTGGTGGGCGACGCGCATCGACGCCATGACAATAAAAGCGATGAGCGCCAAGCCGCCCAGCAGGGCGATCATCTGCCCGCTGTGCAGCATCCAGTGCTCCAACGGGTAGGCGGCGATGGCGGCGATCAACGCCAGCCACATGAATTTTTCTTGCTTGAGGGATGTGAGCATTCCGGGCCTTTTTGTGCAGCAAATCAGTCATTGATGGGGTACAGACTGCACCACGTCGCTAACGTTTCGTTACACCTTAGTTCAGATGGCCCTTGCGCGAATAAAACCAATACTCTCCTGCTGGTCAGGTTTTGCCGACTATTTCAGCCATGGCCTGTAGAATGCCGCCATTGCACCTGATGAGAATTTAGAACATGTACGATTGGCTCAACGCCCTGCCCAAGGCTGAATTGCACCTGCACCTGGAAGGCTCGCTGGAGCCTGAGTTGCTGTTTGCCCTGGCCGAACGCAACAAGATTGCACTGCCGTGGAATGACGTCGAAACCCTGCGCAAGGCCTACGCCTTCAACAACCTGCAAGAGTTTCTCGACCTGTATTACAAAGGCGCCGATGTGCTGCGCACGTCCCAGGATTTCTATGACCTGACCTGGGCCTACCTGCTGCGCTGCAAAGAACAGAACGTGATCCACACCGAACCGTTCTTCGACCCGCAGACCCACACCGACCGTGGCGTGCCATTCGAAGTGGTGCTCAACGGCATCGCCGCTGCGCTTAAAGATGGCGAGCAGCAACTGGGTATCACCAGCGGTTTGATCCTGAGCTTCCTGCGCCACCTGAGCGAAGCCGAAGCCGAGAAAACCCTCGACCAGGCGCTGCCGTTCCGTGACGCGTTTGTGGCCGTCGGCCTGGACAGCTCGGAAATGGGTCACCCACCGAGCAAGTTCCAGCGCGTGTTCGACCGTGCCCGCCATGAAGGCTTCCTTACCGTGGCCCACGCCGGCGAAGAAGGCCCGCCCGAGTACATCTGGGAGGCTATCGACCTGCTGAAAATCCAGCGTATCGACCATGGCGTACGCGCCATCGAAGACGAACGCTTGATGCAGCGCATCATCGACGAGCAGATCCCGCTGACCGTGTGCCCGCTGTCCAACACCAAGCTCTGTGTGTTCGACGACATGGCCCAGCACAACATCCTCGACATGCTTGAGCGTGGCGTGAAGGTGACGGTGAACTCGGATGACCCGGCGTACTTCGGCGGCTATGTCACCGAGAACTTCCACGCGCTGTACACCTCCCTGGGCATGACCCAGGACCAGGCCAAACGCCTGGCGCAGAACAGCCTGGATGCGCGGCTCGTGAAGACATAACTGCATAAACGC
>NZ_VBVZ01000130.1 GCF_005863185.1 Pseudomonas edaphica | reverse complement strand
CCCTGCTGTCGGCCATCACCGGGGTGATTATCTCCGGTGGCGACAACAACATCTTCACCCAGATCGGCCTGATCGTATTGGTGGGCCTGGCGTGTAAGAACGCGATTCTGATCGTCGAGTTTGCCAAGGATAAACAGCAGGAAGGTCTCGATCCGCTGGCCGCGGTACTGGAAGCTTGCCGCTTGCGTCTGCGGCCGATCCTGATGACCTCGTTCGCCTTCATCATGGGTGTGGTGCCTCTGGTGTTGTCCAGCGGTGCCGGTGCCGAGATGCGTCATGCCATGGGTGTGGCGGTGTTCTCCGGGATGATCGGGGTGACCTTCTTCGGTCTGTTGCTGACCCCAGTGTTCTACGTACTGATCCGTCGTTATGTGGAGCGCGGCGAAGCACGCAAAGCGGCCAAGGCCTTGAAGCTGGAGACACAGCAATGAGCGTGAAAGTATTTTTGCCGAGCTTGCTGGTACTGGCGCTGAGCGCCTGTGCCGTAGGCCCGGACTACAAAACCGAAAAATTGGAGGCGGCCAATATCACGGCCGCCGCCGACACCAAAAGCTATGACCACGCCAAGTACGAAGGCATCTGGTGGCAGCAGTTCGAGGACCCGACCCTCAACCAACTGGTCACCCAGTCGTTGAGCGGTAACCGCGACCTGCGTGTGGCGTTCGCCCGTCTTCGGGCGGCACGCGCCATCCGTGATGACGTGGCCACCGACATCATGCCGGTCGTCACCTCTCGCGCCAGCAGCGACGTGGGCAAAGGCCAGATCCCGGGCCAGACCACCAAACGCGTCAACAGCGAGCGCTACGACCTGGGCCTGGACATGGCCTGGGAAGTCGACTTGTTCGGCCGCATCCGTCGCAACCTGGAAGCCAGCGATGCGGACCAACAGGTCGCCGAAGCCGACCTGTACCAACTGCAAGTCACCATGATTGCCGAACTGGGAGACGCCTACGGCCAACTGCGCGGCGCTCAATTGCGTGAACGCATTGCTCTGGACAACCTGAAGAACCAGCAGGAATCGCGCACCATTACCGTGAGCCTGCGTGATGCCGGTGTGGGCGATCAGCTCGATGTGGAACGCGCCGACGCACGCCTGGCCGCCGTTGAAGCCAGCGTGCCGCAACTGCAAGCCGAGCAAGTCCGCGAGCGTAACCGCATCGCCACCCTCCTCGGCCAGCGCCCCGACAAGCTGAGCGTGGACCTGAGCCCCAAAGACCTGCCGGCGATTGCCAAGGCCTTGCCGATCGGCGACCCCGGCCAGTTGCTGCAACGTCGCCCGGACATTCTCAGCGCCGAACGCAAACTGGCCGCCGCCACCGCGCGTATCGGCGTGGCCAAGGCCGACCTGTTCCCACGGGTCAGCCTCAGCGGCTTCCTCGGCTTTACCGCCGGGCGTGGTTCGCAGATCGGTTCGGCTGCCGCCAATGCCTGGTCCCTTGGCCCTAGCATCACCTGGGCCGCCTTTGACCTAGGCAGCGTGCGTGCACGGTTGCGCGGTGCGAATGCCGAAGCCGATGGCGCCCTGGCGACGTACGAGCAGCAAGTGTTGCTGGCGTTGGAAGAATCGGAGAATGCCTTCAGTGATTACGGCAAACGCCAGCAGCGCCTGGTCTCGCTGATTCGTCAAAGTGAATCCAGCCGCGCTGCCGCAGACCTCGCCGCGATTCGTTATCGCGAAGGCACCGTGGACTTCCTGGTGCTGCTCGATGCGCAACGTGAGCGCTTGGCGGCTGAAGACTCCCAGGCCCAGGCCGAAGTGGACTTGTATCGCGGCATCGTCGCGATCTACAAGGCCCTGGGCGGTGGCTGGCAGCCGGACACGGTCGTCGCCAGCAGCAAGTGATGTAACGAGCTCCTTTGGTTGGTCGCATCCAGCCAATTTTTAGCCCTGCGGCTCATTCGGTCGCGGGGCTTTTTTTTGCTGATGATTTGAGGTGAGGCTTTCAGCTCGGTCGTGCAGGAGGGCGACAGTTGTCGGGGCGCGCGCAGAGTCGGGGTCAAACCAGCGAGAGATGAGCATCCCTGCTCGAAACAACAGTGGTTACGTTTTAGAAACGATTCAGCCTTCAGACGCCTTGGGCGGTGATTGCTGGGCAAAATCTATCGTGCCGTTAACCGTATTTGGCAATCCGATGTTTCCCACTAAGTTAGTGACTTCTTTGCCCGTACGCTCGCGTGGCGATAGCCTGATTAATGTCGCGGTTTTTTTGCTACCACACACCAGTTTTCTGAAATCAGAGAGTCCTTTCCCTAATGATTTAGGGACGTTCACCCCCACGCTTCTGACGCCCATTGCGGTGAGACGAAACAAGGATTTCGCCGTGCCTGCCACTGCCCCCGGTAGATTAAACATCGACAGCACTGCTTTACCCACAACGGCTAACTTGGCAGCTATCGACCCTGCCTTTGCGACCGCGCTGACGGCACTGGCGGCCACAAACAGAGCACCTACAATTTCCAAGCCCAGCCCAATAGCGCCCACGGCAACACGACGGCGATCGCCTGAGGCGAGCTCTTCGATATTGCCTTTGAACGGAATCAGGGTATTGATGACGAAATTATCAATAGCATCCAAACGCTTCTGAACGGCTTCGTTATACGTCGTGCCTGCAGCTTGCTTCATCAGCAGCAAGGGGTCGACGAGCAAATTTTCCAGTTGCAGGGCTCTAAGAATTTCAGCCGTTCGTGTCGATGAATAGGTATTGGGCAAGCCCGCTGAAGCGTCCTGACGCTTAGGCGGCGCGGGAAAGTGCGCGACGACCTCAATATCAACCGGCAGTGTCGAGCTTAGGCGCCGGCGCATGATTTTCCCGAAGGAATCGGTACCCGAATCACTCATAAACGTCATGGCGTCGACCAGTTCCGGGCGTTCTGCGTAGCGGTTAGAGCCGGGGAGAAACTCATAACACTTGGCGCCCGACGCATCTCTGAGAAATAGAACAGGCCCGATTTTTTGCTGAGCCTCTTCTTGATTGAGGTCGCCCTCTTGAGTCGAAGCGCCATAGACGGTGACTTCGCCAGACTCTAACCTTCGCCTGTCTTCAACAGGCAATTCGCTCATCAGCATTTTCGTGGCAATGCCCTGATAGGTTGCCAAGCTTGTAATTCCCTGCACGACGGGCAATAGAAACACGCTTTCGATCGGCTTCAACTTTACAAGTTGATTCTTCAATGCCTCGAACGCGGTTTTATCTGAAGGGTTGATAAAGTTCCATTCTTTCGTGCTTATATTTTCAGCCGTCAACTCGCCTGACAAGTATAAATCCTTGATTGAACAAGGCCCCGCTGCAAGCCCAAGGACAGTGGTATCAGGTTTCCACGCGTTGATGGCTGAGTTCGCAATGTTGCTCAAGGGTACAGCGTTAACAACTGAAGAACTGGGCTTGAACAGTACCGTCCTTTTACTAAAGAACTCACTCTGGCCAGGGCAAACACGCTCCAATTCCTGTTCACCTACATGCGTGCGGGCTTTAAGTAATGAGCTGGCCTTATCAAGGCTGGCGGCCACTAGCCCACTGTCCTCCACGCGCTTGTTGTAAGCAATTGCCGCGGCATTCAGCGCTGTGGGTGAGTAATCATCCTCCTCGGTCACGACCCCCTGGGCCAAGGCCCAATCGTATATCGGTCCGGCACAGTGCATTGCTTCCAATTGTTCGTGTTCAGGCGAGACCGGCCTCAGTAAGGCACGAGAGCCAAGTTGTTCTACACTCATCAGCCGCGAACTGCCTTGAGATGCCATTTCCGCCAGTGCCGTGTGGACGCGCAGGCTGACCAGTGGCAACGTCCCCACACGTACAGTATCCGCGCCCTTCACCAGAAACTCGGGGGCGACGGTCGACAACAATGCATGCGTGACCAGTATGGCTTGCTCGAGGGGCAGTTGTTTTTCTCTGGCCAGGTGTTGTTCAAGCTCAGTACGCACCTCGAACAGGGTTTTTCCTGCGTTTGATGCCGAGTACAGGTTGTAGCCGCCGATATGATTGCGCTGCGTACCCAGCGTTGGATCTATGATCAGCAGATCACGGGTAAGGATCAGCTGTTTGCGATAGCTTGGCGAAGCCTTCCCGCGCACCTCTGCCCCGTCGTCTTTAAGTGCAGCAAGAATGGGCTCACAGCGCCTCAGTCCTGCACCTTGAGTCAACGCTTGGCTAATGAGTTCGTCGGCATTCTGGCGGATGGATACCGGGCTCTGGCCTGCCCAGGGTTTGGGTGAGCAATCAAGCAGTGTCAACTGTGGGGGTATGTTGTTGCCGGGTGCTGAGCGGCGGACTCTGATACGTTGCCCCTCGGTCAGGGAATCAGGTGATTGCTGATCTTCCAGAAAATTACGGGCATAGCTGCCAAGTGGTGGTTCTGGTGGTAGCGGGTTGAGTTTCCAATTCACAATGTTGCGCAAGTCGCTGGCAGTCATGACGGCCGGTAATTCGCTCGACGTTGCATAGCGCAGCAATTGCCATACATCGCCGATTGAATGTGATCTGATTATTTTTCCAGTTGCTTCCGATTGCTGAATGGCACTGTCGAGCAGTTGCGCGAGCGTGGGATGGGCCAGAACTTGCTCCGTCACGTTGCGCCACGGTCCAGATGTGCCGTTGGCGCTGACCATAAACTGCCCATTCTCCAGCCGAACCTGGGGATTCACGCCTGTGCGGTTTGCGCTCAAGATGGGTGCCATCAGAGGATCGCGCATCAAGCGCTTCACTATTCTGAGCCCCGAGCGATTGGCAATCCCAAGTGACGAACCCGGTGCAATGTCCTGGGAAATCGCTCTGAGGTCGATGTCCTCGTTGTCTGGTTTGTCCTTGAGCTTACTGAGCAGCGTATTTATCAATGCGCTTTCATTTTCTACATCCATGAACTCACGCTCTGCCAGCTTGCGCATTTCAGGCGACCGCAGGGGGTCTTCCTCAACAGGCTTTACCGGAAAACCGTTGGCTTTGAGAGCGTCGGCATCGGTACTGTTGATGGGCCAGCGAACGCCGTAGAACGCCGCAATCTCAGCGGGCAAAAGCCTGGTTCCGGGGTTGCTCAGGCCATTTGCTTGCGGATCAAGCATGGCAGCACTGGCAATCACCTGCCGTCCGATCGGCCACCAACCGCTGCCATCAGACGGGGTAAATGTAGTGATTTTACCGGTATCTTGCGCTTGTACCGTCAGGGTGGACCCCACTATGTGAAACCTAGGCATCACGAAATTTTGCGCCCTTACCCAAGCCTGCAAGGACGGCGCGTTCCACGCGTCAACAAAGTGGCCCATCCATTTGCCAATCGACGTCTCTGGCGACAAATCTTGAAAGCGCCAATCGTCTTGGTGCCCGCTACTCAGCAGGGTGGCCAGTTCAGCGTCAGCTTCAGCGGTTGGTTTAACGGCAACCGCCAGCTTGTCCGTTTGGCCGATTGACGTCGCCAGGTTCAGCTCACCGGGTGACGGATTTGATTGGCGTGAGAGCGCACTGTTGCCTGTATCAACACGGGATAAGCTCATTAGACGTACTCCAGAGAAAGGAGCCTAATAATCTGAGAGCCGCCCCTTCGAAACGGATCGGCTTATTCTGAAGCGCAGTGCAGCAAGTGTATGTACACATTACCTCCTGCTAATCAACGCATGAGCCTGCGTCACAAAGACGGCAACGCGTCACTCAGAATCAGGCTGCGGTAGTGCCCTGGGTTTGAGCCGGACCATTTGCGGAAGGCTTTGTAGAATGAGCTGACATCAGCAAATCCAAGGCGCACGGCAATTTCAACAAAACTGATATCGGCCTCGGCAAGCCAGACAATCGCCAGTTCCTTGCGCACGCTATCCTTGAGCCCCTGATAAGTCTGCCCTTCATCTGCCAGGCGGCGACGCAAGGTTGACGCCGATATACACAGGTTGGCCGCCAAGCCTTCGGTTTCGGGCCAGGTATTGGCAGGCATATGGCGCAGATCATTTTTGATGCGATTGGCCAGGCTCGCCGGGTCGCGGTACTTGACCAGTATGTTGGCCGGCGCATGCGCCAGGAACCGCTTGAGTTCTTCCGGGCTACGCTTGATCGGCAGGTCGAGACAGTCGGCGGAAAAGATCATGCGCGTGCGTGGCCGATCAAAGCGCAGGTTGTCGGAGAACATCACGCGATAGTCATCACAGAATTGCGGCTGCGGGCAACGCAGCTCAATGGCGAGTATCGGAATCCGCCGACCCGCCAGCCAGCAGGCGACGCCGTGGACGATCATCCAGTAGGTGAAATAGGTAAACGCGCGTTTGGGTTCGGGTTCGAGCAAGACGATTTCTGCCAGGCTCTGTTGGCGCACCAGCTGTGCAGGCATCTGCTCGAACATCAGCGACAAAAAACCCAGGCCGGTTTCCAGGCCGGCATCCAGGCTCGGTTGCGCCATCGCGGCGCGGCACAGGAACGCCAGGCTGCCGGACTTGAGTTGGCGCGGGTCCATGCCAAAAAACTCGTCGTCCATGCGCCGCGCCAGCAAGCGCCACAGGCGTGCGTAGGCCGTGGCGGGCACGCGAGCGTCGGGCTGCTCGAGCAGCGCCGGGTCTATTCCGACCTTGCTCAAGGCTTCAACCGTGGCCGTGCCGGGCGCGCAGCTCTGCAGCAAGGCTTCGCGCACAAGATGGATAGAGATGGTGTCTTTTTCCGCCATGGGAATCGGGCTATTCAATGCTGCAAAAGATGGGATGCATCATAAGGGCGGTTGCGATTCGCCACCACCGTTCAGCCGCAGTTCAGCAAAGGTCAATATTGGCTGTTTAGTAATGAGTATCATTATGTTACAAATTAGCATCCTATCCAGCCTTGATGCGGTGCCGAATGCTCGTTCCCTTTCTAATCATGCTGCGCGAAGGCATTGAAGCCGCATTGATCGTTGGCATTATTGCCAGTTACCTGCAACAGACCGGCCGTGGCCAGTGGATGCCCGCCGTGTGGATCGGCGTGTTCCTGGCCGCTGCGTTGGCCCTGCTGGTTGGTGGCGGCCTGGAATTGGTCAGTGCGGAGTTCCCGCAGAAACAACAGGAATTGTTCGAAGGTATCGTCGGCCTGGGAGCCGTCGGCATCCTCAGCTCCATGGTGTTCTGGATGCGCAAAGTGGCGCGCTCCATCAAGCATTCCCTGCACGACTCTCTGGATCATGCACTGGCCGGCTCCAAGCACCAAGTCATCGCGCTGATCGCCATGGTGTTCTTTGCCGTGGCCCGTGAAGGTCTGGAAACCGTGTTCTTCCTGCTCGCCGTGTTCCAGCAAAGCGAAGGTCCGGGCGCCCCGATTGGCGCCCTGCTCGGCTTGATCCTGGCGATTATCGTCGGCTTCCTGATCTACACCGGCAGCATGCGCCTGAACCTCGGCGCGTTTTTCCGCTGGACCGGCCTGTTCATCCTGGTGGTGGCCGCCGGCATTCTTGCCAACTCGGTGCAGGCGCTGCATGAAGCCGGGGTGTGGAACCACCTGCAAACCGTGTTGTTCGACTTCAGCGCCGTGCTGCCGATGGACAGCCCGTTGGGTTCGGTGCTCGCCGGGATGTTCGGCTACCAGGAAGCGCCGACCGTGAGCACCCTGGGTGCCTATCTAATTTATCTGGTAGTGGCGCTGGTGATGTTCTTCCTGCCCTCGGCCCCTGCCAAGCCTGTCGCCAAACCTTCTTCCGTTTCCAGCCATTAAGGACCGTCTCTTGTCCAACCCAACCCTTCAACCGGCACCGCCGTCGCGCGCCCTGCGCTGGGCAGTGGCCGGCTCGGTGGTGGTGATGATCGCCGCCGGTGCGCTGTTTTATTACGCCTCGCAATTGGCTGCCGCCAAGCGTCAGACCAACCACAATGAAATCGCCGTGACGATTCACGCTCACGCTTGCGAGCCGAATGAAATCAGCGTGCCCGCCGGGCGCGCGAGTTTTCGCATCATCAACCGCTCCGACCGCGCGGTGGAATGGGAAATCCTCGACGGCGTGCTGGTGATTGAAGAACGCGAAAATATCGCGCCGGGCCTAAGCCAGGTGATCAACGCCAACCTGTTGCCCGGCGACTATGCGATCACCTGCGGCTTGCTGAGCAACCCGCGCGGCACGCTGCATGTGACCCCGACCGCCGAGTCCAATGCCCAGGCCAAGGCCAAACCGTCGATGGTGGCCTTTATCGGCCCGCTGTCGGAGTTCCGGGTGTACCTGAGCGGCCAAGGCAGTGCACTGGTCAAGGCCGTGACCGCGATGCAGCAAGCCATTGCCGCCGGTGACCTGGCCCAGGCGCAAGCGCTGTATGTGCCGGCACGTGAAGCGTATCAGCGCCTGGCTCCCGCCGCGCAACGTCTGGCCGAGCTGGACAACGCGATCAACGCCCGCGCCGATTACTTCGAAAAACGCGAGCAAGACCCTGCGTTCAGCGGCTTCCACCGCCTCGAATACAGCCTGTTCCAGCAGCGCAGCCTCGATGGCCTCGGCCCGATCGCCGAGCGCCTGGTCACTGACGTCACCACCCTCAAGCAACAGCTGCTTGCGCAATCACTGCCGCCGGAACAACTGGTCAGCATTGTGGTGCGCAACCTCAACAGCCTGGCGGATTTGCGTGCCGCCAGCGGTGAAGAGGAACGCTACAGCCATATCGACTTGAACGGTTTTGCCGCCAACCTGGTGGCCGCCCGCAAGGTGGTCGACCTGATGCGCCCGTTGCTGACCAAATCGGCGGCGGACCTGTTGCCAAAAATAGACAGCGCGCTCGATGCCTTCGATGCCCAACTCAACAGTTTTAAAGTCGACGGCCAGTACAGCCGCTACGACAGCGTCACGGCCGATCAACGCAAGCAGATCGCCGACAAGGCCAAGGCTCTGGCCGTTGCACTCGATGGAATCGACCCCGCCCTTGGCCTTTCCGGCCTGCAGTGAAGACGACCTAATACATGAGTGATTCAGAACAGTTTTCCGCACACTTTTCAGCACAGCGCCGCCGTGTCCTGCTGGGCATGGCCGCCACCGGCGCCGCGATTGCCGGCAGCACCCTGACCTGCCCGGCCATGGCCGCTGCGGCCGAACAAGTCACCACCGCACCACGCAGTGACAAGACCCAGGACCACCACGACTTTTTCGGCCAGCACCAGACCGGCATCGTCACCCCGCGCCCGGCCTGCGGCATGCTCGTCGCCTTCGACGTGCTGGCCAGCGATCGCGAAGACCTGGAGCGCCTGTTCCGCACCTTGAATGAGCGCATTGCGTTTCTGATGACCGGCGGCACCGTGCCGCAAGTCGACCCGAAACTGCCGCCCACCGACTCCGGAATCCTCGGCCCGGTGGTCACGCCGGATAACCTGACCATCACCGTCTCGGTCGGCGAATCGCTGTTCGATGAGCGCTTCGGCCTGGCGGCAGCCAAACCCAAGCGCCTGAGCCGCATGGTCGGCTTCCCCAACGATGCGCTGGAACCCGCGCAGTGTCACGGCGACCTGAGCCTGCAATTCAGCTCGAACACCCCGGACACCAATATCCACGCCCTGCGCGACATCGTGAAGAACCTGCCCGACCTGCTGCTGGTGCGCTGGAAACAGGAAGGCAGCGTACCGCCCCAGGCACCGGCCAAACCCGGTGAACCGGCGCAGAGCGCACGCAACTTCCTCGGTTTCCGTGACGGCTCGGCCAACCCGAACTCCAACGATGCCAAGGCGATGGACCAGATCGTCTGGGTGCAGCCCGGCAGCGACGAACCGGCGTGGGCCGCCCACGGCAGCTACCAGGCCGTGCGCATCATCCGCAACTTCGTCGAGCGTTGGGACCGCACGCCGCTGCAGGAACAGGAAAGCATCATCGGCCGTATCAAACCGACTGGCGCGCCCATGGATGGCGACAAAGAAACCCAAGTACCTGACTACAGCAAAGACCCGCAAGGCAAGTTGACCAAGCTCGATGCGCACATCCGCCTGGCCAACCCGCGCACCCCGCAGACACAGGCCAACCTGATCCTGCGTCGGCCGTTCAACTACTCCAACGGCGTCAACAAAAACGGTCAGCTGGACATGGGGCTGTTGTTCATCTGCTACCAGGCTGACCTGGAGAAAGGCTTTATCAGTGTGCAAACCCGGCTCAACGGCGAGCCCCTGGAGGAATACCTCAAGCCGGTTGGCGGCGGGTACTTCTTCACCTTGCCTGGGGTGACGGGGCCTAAGGACTTCCTTGGCCGCACGCTGCTCGCTGCAACGCACTCTCAAACCACTGCCAAGACCTAAAACAAACCCAGAGCGGAAAAGCCCCATGAAGAAGTCGACTATCGCGTTGTCGTTGCTAATGACCCTTTCACCGTTGGCAGCCTTCGCCGCCACCGCGCCTCTGGACCTGGTAGGCCCGGTGTCGGACTACAAGATCTACGTCACCGAAGAAATCGGCGAATTGGTCACCCAGACCAAGGCGTTCACCGATGCCATCAACAAAGGCGACCTGGCCACCGCGCAGAAGCTCTACGCACCGACCCGCGTGCACTATGAGTCCATCGAGCCGATCGCCGAGCTGTTCAGCGACCTCGACGCTTCGATCGACTCGCGTGTTGACGACCACGAGAAAGGCGTGACCGCTGAAGACTTCACCGGTTTCCACCGCATCGAATACGTGCTGTTCTCCGAAAAGACCACCAAAGGTCTGGAAGCGCTGACCGCCAAACTCAACACCGACGTCAACGACCTCAAAACCCGCGTGGATGGCCTGACCTTCCCACCGGAAAAAGTCGTCGGCGGCGCAGCAGCACTGTTGGAAGAAGTGGCTGCCACCAAGATCTCCGGTGAAGAAGACCGTTACAGCCACACCGACCTGTATGACTTCCAGGGCAACATCGACGGCGCGAAGAAAATCGTCGACCTGTTCCGTGGCCAGATCGAAAAGCAGGACAAAGTCTTCCTGGCCAAAGTCGACAAGAACTTTGCCACCGTGGACAAGATCCTGGCCAAGTACAAAACCAAGGACGGCGGTTATGAGACCTACGACAAGGTCAAGGAAACCGACCGCAAGGCCCTGGTGGGCCCGGTCAACACCTTGGCTGAGGACCTGTCGACCTTGCGCGGCAAGTTGGGTCTGAACTGATTAAAAGCCCCGAGCCATGCATTCATACCGCAAGGCACGGCTCGGGGCCTATTGGTGCTTAGTTCACCGGTGCGTCGGGCTTGAAGTCTTCAATTGGCGCTCCAGTGGGTATCTGCGTTACCGGATCAATCGCATACCATTTAGTGTCTATTTGTACCGCATATGTCGGGCAACTTCGACTCACGCCCAGCTGGCTTCCTGGGTAAGCGCCGCTCGCCTGCCGTGGGGCTAACGCGTCATACGCCCCAAGCCCCCAACGGCATTTCTCAAAGGCGGTGGTCGTCAGAAAAAAGCCTGGCCCCACACAAACCAATTCGCCTCTGAGCACCTGCCTGGCCGCCCCCAGGGCTTTGGGGCCAATCTTGAACACATCAAAAACCCCGTCCAGCGGGTTGAACAAACCGCGCAACGTTTTCGATCCGCCCTTCAGCGCGGTCATCGTAAACGCACGACTGCCGAACGGCACAACCGTTTTGAACCCACTGAAAAAGCCACGTAACCCACCGGTAAACGCAAAGGAAGTAAAGTCGATCACCAGCCCCTTCAGGCCTGCGCCAATGTTGCCGTCGGCGATATCGGCAATCGCCCCCACAAATGGGATCAGGCTTAATACCATCCTGAGGTTTTCACGGGTAAAGACCTTTCCGGAATCAAACGGATAACTGCGTCTTCTCTGTAGCGTTGTCGGCGCGTTGGCGTATTCCAACAGCGTCTCGCGCTTCACATCGAACGTAGCGTTGACGATGGCCCTGGCTATATCGTTGGTTTTTTTCGACGCCCAACTGTTAGGCACAGCACCTGGCGTGCTGCTGGCCCACCTCGACGAACTCTGCCCCGGCAACGTCTCTCCGAACTTTTCGATAATGGCCTTGGTTCGCACGCCGGGACGCAGCTCGCTGCCTGTCTGATAGGCCTGAAGGTCAAAATCTACTTGTGTTGCCTTGCGATAGTCCGCAGGTACATTGGCAAAAGGACCATACGGGACCGTCCCCTTTTCAATCACCCCGTCCAACTTTAACGTAGAGAACAGCAAGTTACGCTTGCACACTTTCATGGACCCCGGGAACATTTCGAGACAGGTATAGCCTCCCTCTGGCCCCTTGTTTTTGTAGCGCAACAACACACCCTGCTTGGCCCTCTTTTCGACCACCTTCGAGTCGCTCCCCTGATCCTGTGCCAGGGATTCCCCGGTTTCCTCACGCAACGTGAAAATCTCCACATCGCCGGACTCCAACCCTGTGCGTACATCCAGCGGTGCATTGGCGATCATCAGTTTGATCACCGTTCCCTGTGCGCGACGACTGTCGGCCAGGTATTGGTCCACTGCCGGCGCTACCAGCGGCTTGATACGTGGAAGCTTCTTGATTCTTTCTTCAAAGGTTTCCTGGGAGATAGTGGGGTGCGTGAATGCGTATTTCTTCTCGCCAAAAAGTCGCGTATTCACCCACTGCTGAGCCACGAAAAAAGGGTCCTCCTCAGGTTCTCCGGCAAGGATCAACTCGGTCAACAACGGGGTACGTGTTTCCAGGTGGCCCTCGTTTCTGGCGTCATACGGTTTGTCGGTCACCAGCGTCAACTTGATCTTGGCGATCTCATCCCGCGTCATTTCGGGAAACAACAGAACCAATTGATCAATCAATAGGCTCGTCTGCGAAGGTGGCTCACTTGTCAGGCTCTGGAAGGCCGCGACAGTACTGCTCTGGCGGTCAGCAAACGCTTGCGCGGCCGCCCGATAATCCCCTGCGG
>NZ_VBVZ01000012.1 GCF_005863185.1 Pseudomonas edaphica | reverse complement strand
CCGTTATCGCAGGCAAGCCAGCTCCCACATTTTAGAGCGCGATCGGCTTGCGACCGGCAAAAGAGTGCGCCAACGTGCCGCCATCCACCAATTCCAGCTCGCCACCCAACGGCACGCCATGGGCGATACGCGAGGTAATCAAGCCTTTGTTGGTCAGCAATTGGGCGATGTAATGCGCCGTCGCCTCGCCTTCCACCGTCGGGTTGGTTGCCAGGATCACCTCGGTAAACGTGCCCTGCTCCTCAATGCGCGTCACCAGTTGCGGAATGCCAATGGCTTCCGGCCCCAGGCCGTCCAGCGGCGAAAGATGCCCCTTGAGCACAAAGTAGCGCCCGCGATAGCCGGTCTGCTCGACGGCGTACACGTCCATCGGCCCTTCAACGACGCACAGTAAAGTGTCGTCGCGACGTGGGTCGGCGCATTGCGGGCACAGGTCTTCTTCGGTCAGGGTGCGGCACTGGCGGCAGTGGCCGACGCCGGTCATGGCCTGGCTCAAGGCCTGGGCCAACCGCGTGCCGCCGCTGCGATCACGCTCCAGCAGTTGCAGCGCCATACGCTGGGCGGTTTTCTGGCCCACACCCGGCAAAGTGCGCAGGGCGTCGATCAGTTGGCGAATCAGGGGGCTGAAGCTCATGGGCGAAGGGTCCGACAAAACAACGAGACGCGGTTTATACCCGCGCCTCGGATTAGCGTCAAATGCTCAATCCTGTGCGACGCGCACCACCAACTTGCCGAAGTTGCGCCCCTCGAGCAAACCGATAAAGGCTTCGGGTGCCTGTTCCAGGCCATCGACCACGTCTTCGCGGAACTTGATCTTGCCGTCGCGCACCCACGGCGCCATGGCGCTGAGGAATTCGGGCTGGCGATCGCCATAATCGTCGAACACGATAAAACCCTGGATGCGCACGCGCTTGGTCAACAAGGTACGTTGCAGTGCCGGCAGCCGATCAGGACCGCTGGGGGCTTCATGGGCGTTGTAACCGGCGATCAGGCCGCACAGCGGAATGCGTGCCTTGGGGTTGAGCAGCGGCAGCACGGCGTCGAAGACTTTGCCGCCAACGTTTTCAAAGTAGATATCCACGCCTTTGAAACAGGCCAACGCCAGCTCATGGGCAAAATCGGCGCTCTTGTGGTCGATACAGGCGTCAAAGCCCAGCTCATCGACCACGTAGCGGCACTTGTCCGCGCCGCCGGCAATACCCACCACGCGCAAACCCTTGAGCTTGGCCACCTGCCCGACCACCGAACCCACCGCGCCGGAGGCAGCCGCCACCACCAGGGTTTCGCCGGCCTTGGGCTGGCCGATATCCATCAGGCCCATGTACGCGGTCATGCCAGGCATACCCAATACACCCAGCGCCATCGAGGGGCTGGCCAGGCCTTTGGGCAGCGGGATCAGGTTGTTTCCGTCTGAGATGCTATGGCTCTGCCAGCCGGTGGAACCCACCACAAGATCACCCGCCGCGAATTTCGGGTTACGCGATTGCTCGATACGGCTGACAGCACCACCGGTCATCACTTCGTCGATTTCCACCGGAGCTGCGTAGGACGGCGCGTCACTCATGCGCCCACGCATGTAGGGATCGAGGGACAGGTACAGGGTTTTGAGCAGCACCTGGCCATCTGCCAATTCCGGCAGGTTCACGCGTTCCAGGCGAAAGTTTTCCGGTGTCGGCGCGCCTTGCGGGCGCGAGACCAGGACAATGCGCTGGTTAAGAATGGGTTCTTGAGGCATGAGGGGCTCCTTTAACGAATCTTTCGGTATAGGGTGCAGACCCTGCTTGCCATGCCAGGGTTCGATCGGATTAGCACAAACAAAAATGCCAGGCGCGATGCCTGGCATTTGAGTCTAGCTAACGCTGCACGATCAAAACGGCAGTTTCATGCCCGGCGGCAGTTGCATGCCAGCGGTCACGCCACCCATTTTTTCCTGGCTGTTGGCTTCGATCTTGCGCACGGCGTCGTTGACGGCCGCGGCGAACAGCGCTTCGAGCATTTCCAGGTCATCTTCGCCGACGCCAGGCAATACGCTTGGGTCGATGCTCACGCGCTTGATGTCGTGACGACCGGTCATCACCACGCTGACCATATCGCCACCGGCTTTACCGGTGACTTCGGCGTTGGCCAGTTCTTCCTGCATCTTGGCCATCTTTTCCTGCATCTGCTGCGCCTGCTTCATCAGGCCGGCCATGCCACCTTTCATCATGGGAATCACCTCAAAGTACTTGGATCAATCAATTAGTAGCCCGGTTTTATGACGCTTGGGGCACCGGGGCTTCGACAGGTTCAATAGTATCGTGACGCACCACCGCACCGAACTGTTGCATCAACTGTTGGATGAGCGGATCGCCATGGATCGAGTCTTCAGCCTCGCGCTGACGGTTGATGCGCTTACGAGTCGCCGCCTGGGCCGGGGTTTCCTGCTCAGGCTTGATCAGTTCGATGGCGATGGTCAACGTGCGTTCATGGTACTGGTTGAGCGCATCGTTGAGTCGGCGTTGCTGAGTGGCGTTGAACAAGGCGCTGTGGGCCGGGTCCAGGTGCAACAGCCAGTGGTCGCCCTCGATGGAGATCAAGGTGCAGTTGGCGGCGATGCTGCCGGTCATGCCGGAGATCGGCAATTTCGGAAACAACTCCAACCATTGCAACGCCAGGCCAGTGGCCGGGGCCGCAGCGGGTTCCGCTTCGGGCTCGGGGGCCGGTTCGGCGGTGTGCTCGCTGGCCAGGTCGTCCAGGTAGCTGTAGGCCGAATCCATGTCCGGCTCGATGTAATCTTCGTCCAGCGGCGGCTCGTCATCGAGGTCGATACCCGGCGTAGCGGCGTCCACCTGCGCAACGGTCGGCTCGGGGACCGGCGCCGACACCCATTCCGGCGCGTCCGGCACCGCACTGTCCGGAGTCGGCGTGGGCATCGGCGTCAGCTCGGGCTGCTCGCCGGTGGTTTCCAGCACGGGCTCCACGGCGGGCACTTGCTCGACTTCAGGTTCAGGCTCAGGTTCAGCTTCTGCGTCGACCGGATCGTTCCAAGGCAGGTCAACCACCGGCGCGGGAGCAGGTTCAGGCTCAACCACGGGCGCAGGTTCGACCACCGGCGCGGCAACCGCAGGCTCGGGTGCTGGCGCAGGTGCAGGCGGCGCAGGTTCAGGTGCAGCAACTACTGGCGCGACTACCGCCGCGCCAGCCACTGGTTTGGCGGAATCAACTGTGGCCTGGCTGATCCCCACTGGCTTTAGCGGCTGTCTCGGTGCGTCCGCCGAGTCGGCGGGCCGGAAGGCCAGCATCCGCAGCAAGACCATTTCAAAGCCGCCACGCGGGTCTGGCGCCAAGGGCAAATCCCGGCGGCCGATCAGGCCCATCTGGTAGTAGAACTGCACATCTTCGGCTGGCAACGCCTGGGCCAGCGCCAATACGCGGTCGCGGTCGCCATGGCCGTTGTCGACACCTTCAGGCAACGCCTGGGCGATGGCCACGCGGTGCAGCACATTGAGGATTTCCGAGAGCACGCCGTTCCAGTCCGGGCCTTGCTCCGACAAGTGGCGCACGGCTTCGAGCAACGCCTTGGCGTCACCTTCGATCAGCGCGTGCAACACGTCGAACACCTGGCCGTGGTCCAGCGTGCCGAGCATGGCGCGCACATCCGCGGCCATGACCTTGCCTTCACCGAAGGCGATGGCCTGGTCGGTGAGGCTCATGGCGTCACGCATCGAACCATCGGCGGCGCGGCCGAGCAGCCACAACGCATCGTCTTCGAACGGCACGTTCTCGACGCCGAGCACATGGGTCAAATGCTCGACCACGCGCTCGGGCGTCATGTTTTTCAGGGAGAACTGCAGGCACCGCGACAAAATCGTTGCAGGAAGTTTCTGCGGGTCGGTGGTGGCCAGGATGAACTTAACGTAGGGCGGCGGCTCTTCCAGGGTTTTCAACAGGGCGTTGAAGGAATGGCTGGAGAGCATGTGCACTTCGTCGATCAGGTAGACCTTGAAGCGCCCACGGCTCGGCGCGTACTGCACGTTGTCGAGCAGCTCGCGGGTGTCTTCGACCTTGGTGCGGCTCGCGGCATCGATCTCGATCAGGTCGACAAAACGCCCTTCGTCGATCTCGCGGCATACCGAACAGGTGCCACAAGGCGTCGACGTGATGCCGGTTTCACAGTTCAGGCACTTGGCAATAATGCGCGCGATAGTGGTCTTGCCGACCCCGCGAGTACCGGTGAACAGGTAGGCGTGGTGCAGCCGTTGGCTGTCCAAGGCATTGATCAGAGCCTTGAGCACATGGGTCTGGCCGACCATTTCGCGGAACGAGCGCGGGCGCCATTTACGTGCAAGAACCTGATAACTCATCGAAAACCGTCGCAACTGGGAAGCGGAAGCCGGTAATGCTAGCGGAGCAAGGGGGAAATTGCATCCGGCACGCTCGTCTAATCTGACTAAGCTTGCCTGACTGGCCCCACAAAGGCCTGAACCCGGAGAGTGTATGCGTGTAGTCCTGGGCGCTTTATGGATGATTTCCGTTGCTTGCCTGGCGGCGCCCGCACCGTTGCGTTTTTCGGTTTCCGACAGCTGGGCAATGCCCATGGCACAGATAGAGGGTGACCAGCCCACACAGGGCATTTTGTATGACTTGATGTTGAGCCTGGCCACCCAGGTCGGGCGGCCAGCCGAGTTCCACGTGCTGGCCCGGGCGCGACTCGCCGGTGCCATGGCACGCGCAGAGGTCGATGTGCGCTGCTATGTCGCCCAGGATTGGCTCGGCGAATTGTCCGGCGACTACAGCTGGAGCGTACCCTTGATGGTGCAGCGCAATGTGTTGGCCAGTGTCCACGCACCGCCCGTTCAGGTGGCCAGGTTGGCACCGCAGGCCATTGGCACGGTGCTCAACTACCGCTATGTCGTCCTCGAACCGCTGTTTGCCAGTGGCCAATTGACCCGCGACGATTCGCGCAGCGAGGAGTTGGTGCTGCACAAGCTGGTGGCCGCGCGTTTCGAATACGCCGTGATCAACGAATGGACCCTGGACCGTTTCAACCTGAAAGTGCCCCCAAGCCTGCGGCTGCACAACGTCGCGGTGATCGACGAACAAAACCTGGGCTGCATCGTGCGCAATGACCCGAGCGTGCCGGTGCAACGGATCATGCGCACGCTGCTGCGGATGAAAATGTCGGGCGAGATCGATGACCTGATCAAACTGTACACCGGGGAGAATGCGCGACCGCTGCGCACTCCTGACAAGAACGCTCCTGACAAGAACTGACAGGGCCGTCCCCTAGACTGGGCTCACTTAACCGCCCGTAATCAAGGAGCCTGCATGCACACCGTCGCCCATTACTTCCTGCTCTACGTCGACAGCCCGGCCACCAGCGCCAACTTCTATAGCCGCCTGCTGGGCAAGCCGCCGGTGGAACTGAACCCGACGTTCGCCCTGTTCATTCTCGACAACGGCGTCAAGCTGGGGCTGTGGTCGCGTCACACCGTAGAGCCTGCGGCTCAGTTTACCGGCGGAGGCGGTGAGGTAGGTTTTTCGCTGGGGGACCCAGCCGCCGTAGACGCCCTTTACGCTCAATGGGTAGAGCGCGGCGCGACCATCATTCAGTCACCGACCCACCTTGACTTCGGCTACACCTTCGTCGCCGAGGACCTCGACGGCCACCGGCTGCGCGCGTTCAGCCTGAGCGATTGAGCGCCAGCGCCCTTCAAGGCTGATGGCGGCGACACTGGCCAGCACGATCACCGCGCCCAATATCACTTGCAGGGCAATGTGCTCGCCCAGCAGCGTCGCCGCCATCAGCATGGCCACCGGCGGAATCAGGTACATCGCCACCGAGGCGCGGCTGACGTCCACGTGCTTGAGCACATAGCCCCAAGCCAGGTAGGCCAGGGCGCTGGGGAAAATCCCCAATACCAGCACCGACAGATTCTCCGGCATTGGCGCCTGGGCCACCGCAGCCGGCAAGCCCGGCAGGTTCACGCACAGCATCAAGGTGCCCGCCCACACCATGTAACACGCCATGGTCAGCGGGCTGTAGCGATGGGCGTAGTGTTTCTGGATGACGAAATACACGCTCCACGACACGGCTGCCAGCAAGATCAGCAAGCCGCGCGGGTCGATATCACCGACGCCATGATCACCCCAGATCACCACCAGCACACCCAGCAAGCCGAGCAAGACGCAGCCCCAACGCCAGAGGCTGACCCGTTCCTTCAAACAGAAAAACGCGATCACCACACTGAACAGCGGCACCGACTGCGCCAGTACACTCGATGCCGCCGCCGTCACCCACTGTTGCCCGTAGTTGAGGCTGGTGTGGTGCAGGAACACGCCGAAAAAACCCAACACCAGCAACCACGGCAGATCCCGCACACGCGGGCGGCCGATGCCTACCGCCAGGGCGATGCCGCCCATGAACACCGAGGCGATCAGAAACCTCAGCAACGCCAACTGGCCAGGGCTGTAGCTGTGCAGCCCCATGTGCACGCCAATCGGCGAATAGGCCCAACAGAGAATCACGCCAGCGATGACTAGCGTAAGCTTTACGGGTGACGGGGCATTCATCGACGGCATCCAGATACTGAGAAGGAATACCGTCAGTCTTGAGCCGCGCAAGGCGCAGGACAATTAAGCGTTTCTGACTTCTGAAATCATTGGAACTGAGCAATGGAACTGGCCCAACTGAAAATGGTGCGCGCCGTGGCACAAACCGGCAGCGTGGCCCAGGCCGCGCTGCAACTGCACTGCGTGCCGTCCAACATCACCACGCGCATCAAGCAGCTGGAAAGCGAGTTGGGCACACCGCTGTTTATTCGCGCAGGCCGTGGGTTGGCCATCAGTGCCGCCGGGGAAATCTTCCTCGATTACTGCGAGCGCATCCTGGCCCTGGTGGATGAGTCCAAACGCGCAGTGGATGCCAACGCCATCCCGCGCGGCACGCTGCGCATCGGTGCGGTGGAATCCAGCGCCAGCGGCCGCCTGCCGCCGCTGCTGGCCGAATACCACCGGCGCTACCCGGACGTCAGCCTGGAACTGGTCACCGGCGCCTGGGCGCAACTGCTCGACGACCTGCAACACCATCGCCTCGATGTGGCGCTGGTGGCCTCGGGCGGCAAGCGCGCCAAGCTCGAACACAGTGTGGTCTACAGCGAACGCCTGGTGCTGATCGCCAGCGCCTCCAGCGCGCCGATCAACAGTGCCGAAGACTTGGCAGGCCGCACCTTGCTGGTGTGGCCGCCCGGTTGTCCGTATCGCGCGGCGCTGGAGAACTGGATCAAACCGCACGCCTTCAAACCAAGCATCGCCAGCTATGCCAGTTGGGGCACCATCATTGGTTGCGTCAGTGCAGGGATTGGCGTGGCGTTGGCGCCGGAAGGCATCCTGGCCCGCTACGAGCAGGCCAATCAACTGGCCTCCTACCGGTTCGAGGAGTTGCAGGCCGTGGACAACCTGCTGTTCTGGCACACGGACACCCAGCGCCACCTGGCGCGGGATGCGTTTGCCGGGCTGCTGCGGGAGACGTTTGGCTAGTTGGCTTGCGGCACCGCCAAGCGTGCGTACTGGTCCTGGCTGATCCAACCGGTGTAGGTATGCTCTTTGGCATTGGTGAACTCGACCTTGGCCCAGCCGTCCTTGAACGCCAGCACGCCGACCACATCGTCCTTGACGATATACGCGCGTTTGGCCGCTTCAGCGCCTGGTTTTTTCAGCAGGTAAGCCTTGTCGGCCGTCACGGTCACCAGGCCGATCCATTGCTTGCTGGCCGTTTGGGCCAGGTCCAGGCCGGTGGCTATTTCCGGCATCAGCACGCTGATGCAACCGGGATGCTCGCGCCCCTGCTCCACCGTCAAGGTCACGCCGTCGGAGGACGCTGCGACGCTGCCAGGGTAGGCCTTGTCTAGCCAGGTGGTGAGCGCTTCAGGCTGGCCTTGCAGGTAAAACGTGCAGCTGCGGGTCACACCCTCGCCCAGTTCTTCTGCGTAGTAGCCTTCGACCTGATGCTCAGGGGTGACCGCCAGCATCAATCCCTCGTATTTACCAGAATGCAGCTCAGCGGCACCTGCCAACGCGGGCACCAAGGCGCACAACGACAACACACTCATCGCTAGAAAACGGCTCATCTTATTTCTTCCCTTCCAATGCTTCGTAGGCCTTTTTGATACGGCTGTCGTAGTCACCGTAATCCTTGCCGTTATAGTTACGCGCCATGGCCACGTAGTCTTTATCTTTCATGGCCTTGATCAGGGCCGGGCTCTGGCTGCAAAAACCAATAAACGCTTTTAATTGGTTACCGGCATTGACCTTCAGGGCGGCAGCAAATTCAAACACCGTCTTGTAACCGCAGGAGGTGTAGTTGAACCCCATTATTTGAAACATGCCCCAGGACGCCGACATCAATGCCGCCTCCTGGTCCAGCGCAAACGCTGTGGCCATGGTCTCCCAGGCTTTGGTCTGGTCCTTGTTATTGACCTGCCACTGCGGCCCGGCCTTTCTCACGTAGATATAAGACAGCAGCGGGTGCGCCTGATCGTAGATGTGCTTGGTGTACTTGCGAAACAAGTGGCCTTCAAAGGCAATCACCGGCAACTTGGCCGGCCCGAACCCGGAACGCCCGCCGGATTCGACCGTGGCGAAAGCCTTGATGATATTCACCGAAATGCCGCTGCCCAACTGGGTGGCAGCGCTTTGAAAGTCGGTATCGGTCAGCGTCATGCCACCATCGCACGTGGCCTGGAGCATCAACTGGCGGTTACGCCGCTCGGCCTCGATGGTCGCGCGCATGCGCTCCAGGTACACATTGACCGTGGCCTGTACCGCATCGCCGCCGTTATTGCCAAACGCGTTGAGAAAGCTCGGAATGCGCATCGTCGGAAACGCCTTCACCGGCACTTTGACCGCCTCTTCTATCAGGCTATTGAAGGTTCGACCGGTCGGGTCGATCACGCCATCAGGATGCGCATACTTGAGGTGCCGGAACTGATACTGGCTGATGCACTGCACCAATTGCCCATCGCACTTACCGTTTTCGGCCAGCGCAAAACCCATCTTGGGAATGATCAGATTAAATAGATACTGGATGCACTGAACATCGGCGGGCAAGTTGCGCGCTTTACCCGGCGCGCCCACTGAAGCACTGATAAGACGGGGCAACCCTTGCAGGCTTTTCATCATGGACATCCTTGTTAGTTCAAGAAGTGATAGCACTTCAATATCAGCACCGCACACCTGTCATAACTTGAAACAAGTGGCTGGCGGAAACTAACAAGATGATTTTGGGTTGTCCAGTGGGCCACCTCAACGATGTGAGGCAGCCAGCAGGTGCGGCTATTTTTTCCGTTCCAGCGCCTCGAAGGCTTTTTGGATACGCCTGTCGTAGTCGCCATAGCTTGAGCCATTGTAATTGCGCGCCATGCCGGCAAAGTCCTTGCTTTTCATCGCTCTGAGCAAGGCTGGATTCTTGCGGCAAAAGCCGCAGAACGCCATCAATTGCTGGCCGGCGTTAAGCTTCAGTGCAGCCACAAACTCGAACACGTTCTTGTAACCACAGGCAGCAAAATTAAAGCCCATGACCTGGAACATACCGTAGGACGCCGACATCAGCGCTGCTGCCTGGTCCAACGTATAAGCATCGACCAGAGTCCGCCACGCAATCGCCTGGGTTTTATTGTTGGCTTTCCATTGCGGGCCAGCATTGACCAAAAAGGGGTAGGACAAAAAGGGGTAGGTCCTGTCGTACTTATGTTGAGTGTACTTGCGAAAGATATGGCCCTCGAAGGCGATAACCGGCATGTTGGCCGGCCCGAACCCGGATCGCCCACCAGACTCAACGGCGGCGAACGCCTTGATCAGGTTCACCGAAATACCGTTGCCCAGCGCTGCAGCCGCGCGCTGAAAATCAGCCTCGGTCAGGGCGATTTGACCGTCACAGGTGGGCCTGGTGACTAACGACTGGTCGGGAAGAACAACGGCATTGGCTTTGCCTGCATCGTCGACCAGGCTATTGAACGTCCGACCGCCCGGGTCAATCACCCCATCAGGTTTGCTGACCTTGAGACGATTCGCCTGATAGTCGCTGATGCGCCGCAACAACAGCGGGCCGCACTTTCCGTCCTCCACAAGGCGCGAAGCGGATTCTGGCGTGATCAGATTAAACAGATGCTGGATAAAGCGAACATCAGCAAGCACATTCTGCGCCTTGCCTGGGGCGCCGACTGAAGCACTGAGCGTTCTGGGTAAAACGGGAAGGCTGGGCATGGCAATCATCCTTGTTGATCAAAGGAGTGCCATCACTTCTTTACTACTCCAGCACAGGGTCGCTTACAAGAATGACGCTAGCAGGCCGCTGAAAGTTTTCCAGCACAACGCCGTCATCGCTGCGCAAAAAATGGCAGATGGGCGATTAAAACAATGTTTGATTTGAAACAGGAAGGGTAGAAACAAAGGAGAGCGTTATGGAGGCAACCCCACCAGCCACACCCCGGCACACAATGTTCCCGCTGTGGCTGCTGCCTTCCGGCTCTGACCAGGTTCACGGGTAATCGTTGCGGGGGGACCGATGGGGTCACCATAACGACGCTGGCCTCTCGGCAAGCCGCGCCATTGTACCGATCTCATCGGAACTTACAACCGTTGTTCCGGATTAAAAATATGAAGGGGCTCAAGCACTTGTCCACAACCTCGATAACCTGCCAGAACCTTGTGGGAGCCGGGCTTGCCCGCGATTACGGTGTATCAGTTGGGGCATTCACTGGATGATGCACCGCAATCGCAGGCAAGCCAGCTCCCACATAGGGGTGGATTACTGTGCTTGTACGACTTCGTCGGCCCTGCCGCCCTCCTCCTGAATCACCAAGTGAATGAAGTGCAGCTTGGCGATCACCGCCGGCGGCAACACAAAGGGGTAGAAATCCGGCTGGCCCATGCTGCGCGACAGTTCGTTGAGCATGCCGGCCAGTTCGATCCAGGCGTTGACGAACGACAGGAAGGCCGGGCCGCCAGGGTGTTCGGGGTCGTAGAGCGTGGTCAACGGGAAGGGCTGGTAATCCAGGTCCATCTCGCGGGCACTCATGCCAAAGCCCAGTGCGGTGTCGACGGCGTCCATCATGTGCAGGTAGTGAGCCCAGGTTTCGGCCCAGTCTTCCCAGGGGTGCATGGTCGCGTAGGCGCTGACACAGGTTTGCTGCCAGTCGGCGCGCGGGCCGTTCTGGTAGTGCTGCTCGAGTGCCTCGGCGTAACTGGCGCGTTCGTCGCCGAACAGGCTACGAAACGATTCAAGCCAATGGCTGTTGGCAATCAGCCGATCCCAATAGTAATGGCCGACCTCATGGCGAAAGTGGCCGAGCAACGTGCGATACGGCTCGCGCATTTGCACACGGACTTTCTCGCGATGGGCGTCGTCCGCTTCCTTGATATCGAGGGTGATCAGGCCGTTGGCGTGGCCGGTGGTGGGTGCGTTGCCTTCAAGGTCAATGCCGACGAAATCGAACGCCAGGCCGCTGTTTTCGTCAACACTTTTGGGCACCACTTGCAGGCCCAGGCTGATCAGTTGCGCCACCAACCGGCGCTTGGCGGTTTCGACTTTGCGCCAGCGTTCGGGGTTTTCCGGCACCGATAAGTCGGGAATAGTGCGGTTCAGGCTGCACGCCACGCACAGCGTTGCGGTGCTGTGGGCAGGAATCAGCCAGTTGCAGGCGGCCGGGGTGTCGAGGTTGGCGCAGCGGCGGAAGGTGCCGGCGTCAAGGTTATCGTCCTGTAGCCATGTGCCATCGACCGGGCCGGGTTGTAGCGACGACAGCCGGCTTTGCTGGGGCTGATAGCCCAACAGCGCAGAACAGACCAGGCACTGGCTGTTGCGAAAGAACAGCGACTGGCCGCACCGGCACTGCCACACCTTGCTGCTGCGCGAGGATCCGGCCATGAACGGTGCGGCGATGCGCGTGCTGAGTTGCTCGAAGTAGCGGAACATGGCGATCTCTCCCTGGGTGACCAAGACTAGATCATTTACCGTGAAAGATCGTTCCCACGCTCTGCGTGGGAATGCCTGCGGTGACGCTCTGCGTCACGAGGTTCAAGAGCCGACGCAGAGCGTCCAGGGCTGCATTCCCACGCGGAGCGTGGGAACGATCGTCAGACGCTGATGTTGTGTTTGGCCAGGAAAGCGACGAAGGCCTCTTCGTCCAGCACCTTGAGGCCCAGCTCGGTGGCCTTGGCCAACTTGGAACCCGCGCCTGGCCCGGCAACCACGCAGTGAGTCTTGGCCGAGACGGAACCTGCCACCTTGGCGCCCAGGCTTTCGAGCTTGTCCTTGGCCACATCACGGCTCATCAGCTCAAGAGAGCCGGTCAGCACCCAGGTATGCCCCGCTTCCGGCAAGCCTTCGACGACCTTCTTCTCGCTCTGCCAGTGCATACCGAAGTCCTTGAGCTGCTGCTCGATGGCCAGGGCACGGTGGGCATTGTCCGGGTTATCAAAAAACTCGCGCACCGCCTTGGCCTGCTTCTCGGGCAACGCCTGGCGCATATCCAGCCAGTCGGCCTTGATCACGCCTTCGAGGCTTACGAACTTGTCGGCCAGTTTTTGCGCGGCGCCAGGCCCTACGCTGGGCACGTGCAGCTTGTCGAGCAGGCCGCCGAGGGTGGTGCTGGCGGCAAACTCGGCGCTCAGGTCGCCCTGATCCTGCAATTGCAGGCCGCATTCATCCGGCGACAGCAGCGCGCCAATCACCTCCTGGTTATGGCTGTCTTCAAAGAAGCTGTGAATCTCGTGGGCGACTTCAAGGCCCACGTCCGGCAAGTACGTCAGCACTTCCGGCAAGGCCTGCTGCACGCGCTCCAGGGACGCCAGCGAGCGCGCGAGCACCTTGGCCGTCTCTTCGCCCACGTCCGGAATGCCCAAGGCGTAGATAAACCGCGCCAGGGTCGGCGTCTTGCTGTTTTCGATGGCGGCAATCAGCTTCTTGCTGGAAATATCGGCAAAGCCTTCCAGGTCGATGATCTGCTCGTATTTGAGCTTGTAGAGGTCAGCCGGCGAGCCGATAAGCTTTTCATCCACCAGTTGCTCGATGGTCTTGTCGCCCAGGCCGTCAATGTCCATGGCGCGGCGCGACACAAAATGGATGATCGCCTGCTTGAGCTGCGCGCCACAGGCCAGGCGCCCGACGCAGCGGTAAACCGCGCCTTCGCTGACGGTTTCCTTGCCCTTGCTGCGCTTGACCAGTTGCGTGCGCTCCACATGGGAGCCGCACACCGGGCAGCTTCGCGGAATGTGCACGGCGCGGGCGTTTTCCGGGCGGCGTTCGGTGACCACCGAGACGACTTGCGGGATCACATCACCGGCACGGCGAATGATCACGGTGTCGCCGATCATCAAGCCCAGGCGCGCCACTTCATCCATATTGTGCAAGGTTGCGTTGGACACCGTCACACCCGCGACCTTGACCGGCTTCAAGCGCGCCACCGGCGTTACAGCACCGGTGCGGCCGACCTGGAATTCCACATCGAGCAGCTCGGTCAGCTCTTCCATGGCCGGGAATTTATGCGCGATGGCCCAGCGTGGTTCGCGGGCGCGGAAGCCCAGCTCACGTTGCGAAGCAATGCTGTTGACCTTGAACACCACGCCGTCAATCTCATACGGCAGGCTGTTACGCCGCTCGCCGATATCGCGGTAGTACGCCAGGCAATCCTGAATGCCCTTGGCCAGCTTCAGCTCATGGCTGATGGGCATGCCCCACTTCTGCAGTTGCTGCAGGTTACCGATATGGGTGTCGCTGATGTCGGTAGTCACGCCGTAGCAGCAAAACTCCAGCGGGCGGCTGGCGGTGATCTTCGAGTCCAGCTGGCGCAAGCTGCCCGCGGCGGCATTACGCGGGTTGGCGAAGGTCTTGCCGCCCACTTCCAGTTGCGAGGCATTAAGGCGCTCGAAGCCAGCCTTGGACATGAACACTTCGCCGCGCACTTCCAGGGTCGCCGGCCAGCCGCTGCCGTGCAGTTTCAACGGGATATTGCGCACCGTGCGCACGTTGACGCTGATGTCTTCACCGGTGGTGCCATCGCCGCGCGTGGCACCGCGCACCAGCTCGCCGTCCTGATACAACAGGCTGACCGCCAGGCCATCGAGCTTGGGCTCGCAGCTGTATTCCACCGCTGCGCCGCCGCCAAACAGATCGCCCACCGGCAGGTCGAGACCTTCGGTAACCCGGCGATCAAATTCGAGCATGGTGGTTTCATCAAAGGCGTTGCCCAGGCTGAGCATCGGAATCTCGTGCTTGACCTGGGTGAACGCCGACAGCGCCGCACTGCCAACCCGCTGCGTCGGCGAATCACGCGTCACCAAATCCGGGTGCTCGGCTTCCAGAGCCTTTAGCTCATGGAATAACCGGTCGTACTCGGCGTCCGGAATGCTCGGCTCGTCGAGGACGTGGTAGCGGTAATTGTGCTGATCCAGTTCAGCGCGCAGTTCGAGAATGCGGGTGTGGGCGGCGGTCATGGGTGTTCTCTCATAAAGCAAAAGAGCAGCCGAAGCTGCTCAATATGTTAGTGCACGGATTCTACAGGCAACGCTTAAGATCGAACCTCAGCGTTTCTGTGTCAGGGCGCGACGCTCGAACTCGACGATGCGCTGACGGTAATGCTCGATGGTCTGGGCAGTGAGCACGCTGCGTTGGTCGTCCTTGAGCTCGCCGTTGAGCTCTTGGGACAGCTTGCGCGCAGCAGCCACCATCACGTCGAACGCTTGTTTCGGGTGACGCGGGCCTGGCAAACCGAGGAAGAAGCTCACCGCCGGGGTGCTGAACAAGTCGATATCGTCCAGATCGAAAGTGCCCGGCTTGACCGCGTTGGCCATGGAGAACAGCACTTCGCCGTTACCGGCCATGCTTTCGTGGCGGTGGAAAATATCCATCTCGCCAAAACGCAGGCCGCTTTCGAGGATATTCTGCAAGAGTGCCGGGCCTTTGAAGCCGGCGGCGTCGCGGCAGATCACGCTGATCACCAAGACTTCTTCGGCAGCCGGCTGGTCGTTGACCGATTGGCGCGGCGCACTGGATGCCTTGCCGATATTTTCATCCGGGAAATCGTCGTCGCGGCTGCTGAAGCTCGGGCCTTCGTCGACGTCGAGGTTCAGGTCGCCCTGATGCGGCTCGGCGACGGCGGCACTGGCGCGCTTGCCACGCTTGGACGACGGCTCGCGGGCTTCACGCACCGGCGCACTCATCGACGGCAAGTCGTGCTCGTCCAGTTGTGGTTCTTTATGGTTATCCAGCACACGAGGCGGCCCCAGCAGCTCGGCGCTGCCGTCGTCGTCGGGCAAGTTGGACAGGTTACGGTCCAGACGGAATTTGAGCTTGCCCTTGCCACCGCGCATGCGGCGCCAGCCATCAAAAAGAATACCGGCAATGACAATAATGCCGATGACGATCAGCCACTCGCGCAGACCGATTTCCATGTAATCCCGTGCCTCTAATAAAAAATGCTGAAAAATAAGGGGTTTAGCAACGTCCAAACCGCTTTAAAACGTGGCGCCAACTCTATGTTCTGACTGACGTTTTGCCCACGCATACGAGGAATTGACAATAAACTAGCACGACCTTCGATAACTTTACACAGTTGGCGCGAAATGTATCGGTTTGCCATCTTTCGGCGACATGGGAGATCTCTTACGCAAGCCGCCAACTGTGAGCTACACACTGCAAGCTATAGCCTCACACACTTTCAGCTTGCAACTCGCCGCTAGGCGTCCACCATCGCCATCGCTTCTTCGACATCCACCGCCACCAACCGCGAACAACCCGGCTCATGCATCGTCACGCCCATCAACTGGTCGGCCATTTCCATAGCGATCTTGTTGTGGGTGATATAGATGAACTGCACGGTCTGGGACATCTCTTTAACCAACCGAGCGTAGCGTCCAACGTTAGCGTCATCCAGCGGCGCGTCAACTTCGTCGAGCATGCAAAACGGCGCCGGGTTCAACTTGAAGATCGCAAATACCAGGGCCAATGCCGTGAGTGCCTTTTCGCCACCGGACAACAAATGGATGGTGCTGTTCTTCTTGCCCGGGGGCCGCGCCATAATCGTCACCCCTGTATCGAGTAGATCTTCGCCCGTCAGTTCCAAGTAGGCGCTGCCGCCACCGAAAACTTTCGGGAATAACGCCTGTAAACCGCCATTAATCTGATCAAAGGTATCTTTGAAGCGATTACGGGTTTCCTTGTCGATCTTGCGGATCACGTTCTCCAGAGTGTCCAGCGCTTCGACCAGGTCGGCGTCTTGAGCATCCAGATAACGTTTACGCTCGGACTGTTGCTGGTATTCGTCGATGGCCGCCAAGTTGATCGCGCCCAGGCGCTGGATACGCGCGGCGATGCGCTCAAGTTCTTCTTCGGCGTCTTTTTCATTGGCCTGGGCGGTCAATGTATTGAGCACGCCGTGCAAGTCATAGCCGTCTTCAAGCAACTGGTCTTGCAGGGTTTTGCGGCGCACGGTCAGGGCTTGCCATTCCATGCGTTGCTGTTCGAGTTGGCCGCGAATCAGCTGGGATTGCTGCTCGGCCTGGGTCCGGCGTTTCTCGGCGTCGCGCAGTTCGCGGTCGGCGTCTTCCAGGGCGATTTGCGCGGTCTTGAGTTCTTCATCAACGGTCATGCGCTTGTCGAGCAACTCTTCGAGCTTAAGGCGCAACTCTTCCAGCGGCGCCTCGCCCTCCTCCAGGTTGAGGCTCAGTTGCTCGCGCTTTTCGGTGAGGCGTTCGGACTGCATCTCCAAACGCTCAAGCGCCTGGCGCGTGGAGGTGTGCTGGGCCTGTAACGAGCCCAGGCGCACGGCCAATTGGTGGGCGTGATCCTTGTGCTGACGGGCTTCCTGGCGCACGCGATCGAGGCGCTCACGCAGGCTGTCGCGCTGGGCCAGCAGCAGTTCGCGCTGCTCGGTATCCAGCGCCATGCTGTCGAGGGCTTCCTGCAAGTGCAGGCGCGCTTCGCCGATCTGCTCGTGTTCGAGGGCGCGCTGCTCGCCCATCTCGGCCACTTCTTCGTCAAGGCGGGTGCGGCGCAGGGTCAGTTGCTCGGCCTTGGCCTTGCTCGCCGACAGTTGGGCTTTCAATTCGCCTTGCTGGCGCGCTTCGTCCTGCAAGAGGCGGCGCAGGTGTTCGCGGCCAGTCTCTTGTTGGCGCTGAGTGGCACGCAGGGTTTGCAGTTCGGTTTCCAGGCTTTCGAGGGTGGCCTCGCGTTCTTCGCGTTCGGCGCTCAGGTTGACGATTTCCTGGCCACGGGCCAATACGCCGCTCTCGGCCTCACTGGCGCGACGCACGCGCAGGAAGTGCCGGCCAACCCAGTAACCGTCTCGGCTGATCAGGCTTTCACCGGCGCCCAATTGGCCACGCTGGGACAAGGCTTGCTCCAATGATTCAACCGGTTTGACCTGGCCCAGCCACGGCGCCAGATCGATCGCGGCCTCAACCTTGTCGAGCAAACTGCCCGGCACTCGCGTGCCATCGACTGCGGGGCTGAGCAAACGCAAATCGCCCTGGGCAAAACCGGCCAGGTCGAAACCGCCAAAATCATCCACCAATACGGCTTGCAGGTCGGCGCCCAACACGGTCTCGACCGCCAATTCCCAACCCGCTTCAACTTTCAAGCCTTCGGCCAGGCGCGGACGCTCGGCCAGGTGCTGGTCACGCAGCCATTCGGCGGTGCCGGTGCCTGGGTCCAGCGCGGCCTGCTGCAAGGCTTCAAGCGACGCCAAGCGCCCGTTCAGCCGCTGCAAATCGCCCTGGGCCTGCTGCTGGGCCTGGGTCGCCTGTTGCAGTTGCTGAGGCAATTGCTCCAGGCGCTCCACTTGCTGTTCTTCGCTGGCCTCGAGTTCTTCCAGGGTCATTTCGCTTTCGGCCAGCTGTTCGCTCAACGCCATGATCGCCGCGTCTTCCGGGTCGGCGGCGAGCAACGCGCGCTCCTCCTGCATACGGCGCTGGCGCTCGGCCAGGCGCTCCATGCTGGTTTCCAGTTGCTGGATGCGCGATTGCTGCACCTCAGCCTGGCGGCGCGGCTCGGCGGATTGCAGGTTGAAAGCGTCCCACTGTTCCTGCCAGCCGTGCATGGTGGTTTCGGCTTCTTCCAGGGCGGCCGCGGCCTCTTCGGCGGCGGCGCTGGTGATTTCCTGCTCGGGCGTGAGCATGTCCAGCTCTTCGCCCAACGTCAGCAGCAGGGTGCGGTCGTGGCCCAGGTGCGACTCGGTTTCCAGCCGCGCGCGTTCGGCTTCTTTCAAATCGTCCTGCAACTGGCGCAGGCGCTGCTGGCCGTGCTGGATGCTCTGTTCGACCCGAGCAATATCGCCGCCTACCGAATAGAACCGCCCCTGCACCAGATTGAAGCGCTCGGACAGGTCATGGTGACCGTCACGCAAGCGCTCGATGCTCGCGTCGGCATTACGCTGCTCGGCCACCAGCGCTTCGAAGCTGATTTCCTGGGTGCCGATGATCGCTTCGCGCTGGCCGACCTGATCATTCAGCGCCTGCCAGCGCAGGGCCGAGAGCTGCGCCTTGAGCTGGCGCTCCTCGCCCTTGTATTCCTGGTACTTCTCGGCCGCCTGGGCCTGGCGGTGCAGGCGTTCAAGTTGACGCTCCAGCTCTTCGCGCAGGTCGGTGAGGCGGGCAAGGTTTTCGTGGGTGCGGCGGATACGGTTTTCGGTCTCGCGACGGCGCTCCTTGTACTTGGAGATGCCGGCAGCTTCTTCGATAAAGTTGCGCAGGTCTTCGGGCTTGGCTTCGATCAGCTTGGAGATCATGCCCTGCTCGATGATCGAATAGCTGCGCGGGCCTAAGCCGGTGCCAAGGAAAATATCGGTGATATCGCGTCGACGGCATTTGGTGCCGTTGAGGAAGTAACTGTTCTGGCTGTCGCGCGTCACTTTGCGGCGAATCGAGATTTCCGCGTAGGCCGCGTATTCGCCGATCAAGGTGCCATCGGAGTTATCGAACACCAGTTCGATGCTGGCCTGGCTCACCGGCTTGCGGCTGGTGGAGCCATTGAAGATGACGTCGGTCATCGACTCGCCACGCAGGTTTTTTGCCGAGCTCTCGCCCATCACCCAACGTACGGCGTCGATGATGTTCGACTTGCCGCAGCCATTGGGCCCGACCACCGCCGCCATGTTACTGGGGAAGTTCACCGTGGTCGGGTCGACGAAGGATTTGAACCCCGCCAGTTTGATGCACTTGAGCCGCACGTTTAGGCGCCCGCCAACGCAGCGATGACCAACGTGCTGCTGCGCTCGCAGTAGGCCGACAGTACCTGGCGGATCTGCGGCAGATCACGGGCGAGCACCGCCGCGAGCAGCTGCTCGAACAGCGCCAGGTACTCACTCATCTCCGCCTTGCGCTGGTCCAGGGCCAGGTAATAGGCACGGTTCATCGCCGGCTGCAGGTTTTCGACGGTTTCCTGCAAGTACGGGTTGTTGGCGAAGGGGTACGCGGCGCGCATCACACTGAAGCTTTCTTCGACGAAGGCACGCACGTCCTCACGTTCGAAACTGGTCATCAGGCGTTGCTGGATCTGCAGGAACGGCGCCATGTCAGCCTGGACCTTCCAGCCCTCAGCCACCGAATTGCCGAGCAGGATGTACAACTCGCCCATCAGCGTGCACAGGCTCTGCACCTTGTGCGCGGTGAGTTCGGTGACGTGGGCGCCACGGCGCGGCAGGATCGCGATCAGGTGGCGGCGCTCGAGGATCAGCAAAGCTTCACGCACGGAACCACGGCTGACATTGAGTGCCAGCGTGACTTTCTGTTCCTGGATCCGCTCCCCAGGCTTGAGATCGCCGCGAATGATACGTTCGGCGAGGTGGTGAGCAATTTGCTCGGCGAGACTGTCCGGCGCCTTGAACGTCATGTTTTCCCTTCAAAATCTTCTATCGGTACAAGCGCGGCAGTGTAGCGCATTGGCTGGCTGATGGCGCTACGCCCACAGGCGCGAATTTGGCATGAAATAAGCAGCGATGAAAAGCCAAAAGCCAGCAAAAACACCGGTTCCAGAAGACTGGACCATAATTAAAAGTGTTGTGATCGCAATTTCTTGACCTTCTGGTCAGAAAATCGTTGACCGAAAAGTCAGACATGACTAGATTCGGCGCAAAGCGGTTAACAACAATAATGAGTCTGCGAGGCCTTCCGTGATCCAGTTTTTACTTAACCAGGAACTCCGTAGCGAGCACGCCCTGGACCCCAACCTGACCGTGCTCAACTATTTGCGCGAGCATTTGGGCAAATCCGGCACCAAGGAAGGCTGCGCCAGCGGCGATTGCGGTGCATGCACCGTGGTGGTCGGCGAATTGCACACCGACACTCAAGGCGCGGAGCAGATCCGCTATCGCAGCCTCAATTCCTGCCTGACGTTTGTGTCGTCATTGCACGGCAAACAGCTGATCAGCGTCGAAGACCTCAAACATCAAGGCCAACTGCACAGCGTGCAACAGGCCATGGTCGAGTGCCACGGCTCGCAATGCGGCTTTTGCACCCCAGGCTTTGTGATGTCGCTGTTTGCCCTGCAAAAGAACAGCGACGCCCCCAATAGCCAGAAAGCCCATGAAGCCCTGGCCGGTAACCTGTGCCGTTGCACCGGTTATCGACCGATCCTCGCCGCCGCCGAACAGGCCTGCTGCAACAAGCCGGCGGATCAGTTCGACAGCCGCCAACCCGAGACCATCGCCCGTCTCAAAGCCATCGCGCCCACGCAAACCGGTGAACTCAACAGCGGCGACAAACGCTGTCTGGTGCCGCTCACCGTTGCCGATCTGGCCGATCTCTACGACGCCTATCCGCAGGCGCGTTTGCTGGCGGGCGGCACTGACCTGGCACTGGAAGTCACGCAGTTCCACCGTGTGCTGCCGGTGATGATCTACGTGGGCAACATCGAAGAGATGAAACGCATCGAGTCGTTCGACGACCGCCTGGAAATCGGCGCGGCTACACCGCTGTCCGACTGCTACAGCGCGCTGCACCACGAATACCCGGACTTCGGCGATTTGCTGCACCGCTTCGCTTCGCTGCAAATCCGCAACCAGGGCACGCTGGGCGGCAATATCGGCAATGCGTCGCCCATCGGCGATTCGCCACCACTGCTGATCGCGCTCGGCGCGCAGATCGTGCTGTGCAAGGGCAACACCCGTCGCACCCTGGCGCTGGAAGATTACTTCATCGATTACCGCGTCACTGCGCGCCAAGACAGCGAGTTTATCGAGAAGATCATCGTGCCCAAGGGCCACACGCTGTTCCGCGCCTACAAGGTTTCCAAGCGCCTGGACGATGATATTTCCGCCGTGTGCGCCGCCTTCAACCTGAAGCTCGACAACGGTGTGATCAGCGACGCCCGCGTGGCGTTCGGTGGCATGGCCGCCACGCCCAAGCGCGCGAAAAGCTGCGAAACCGTATTGGTCGGCGCCACCTGGAACGCCGCCACGGTGGAGAAAGCCTGCGCCGCCCTCGCCCAGGATTTCACCCCGCTGTCAGATTTCCGCGCCAGCAAGGAATACCGCCTGCTCAGCGCGCAGAACCTGCTGCGCAAATACTTCATCGAACTGCAAACACCGCACATCGAGACTCGGGTGACCGCTTATGTCTAACCATCACGCCGTCGTTAAAACCCAGGCCGAACTCGCCGAGCTGTTTGCCCAGGACCTGACCACCGGGGTCGGCCGCAGCGTCAAGCATGACAGCGCCGCCAAGCACGTCAGCGGTGAAGCGCAGTACATCGATGATCGCCTTGAATTCCCTAACCAGTTGCACCTGTACGCGCGCATGTCCGACCGCGCCCATGCGCGCATCATCAGCATCGACACCGCACCCTGCTACGCCTTTGACGGCGTGCGTATCGTCATCACCCATGAAGATGTGCCGGGCCTCAAAGACATTGGTCCATTGATGCCCGGCGACCCGTTACTGGCCATCGACACCGTGCAGTTTGTCGGCCAAGTGGTGCTGGCCGTGGCCGCCCGCGACCTGGAAACCGCGCGCAAAGCGGCCATGGCGGCGGTGATCGAATACGAAGACCTGGAGCCGGTGCTGGACGTGGTCGAGGCCTTTCGCAAGAAGCACTTTGTGCTCGACAGCCACACCCACCAACGCGGTGATTCGGCGGGCGCACTGGCCACCGCGAAAAACCGTATCCAGGGCACCCTGCATATCGGCGGCCAGGAACACTTCTACCTGGAAACCCAGATTTCCTCGGTAATGCCCACCGAAGACGGCGGCATGATCGTCTACTGCTCCACGCAAAACCCCACCGAAGTGCAAAAGTTGGTGGCCGAAGTGCTCGACGTGTCGATGAATAAAATCGTCGTGGACATGCGCCGCATGGGCGGGGGTTTTGGCGGCAAGGAAACCCAGGCCGCCAGCCCCGCGTGCCTGTGCGCGGTGGTCGCGCGCCTGACCGGCCAGCCGACCAAGATGCGCCTGCCGCGTGTCGAAGACATGCTGATGACCGGCAAGCGCCACCCGTTCTATATCGAATACGACGTGGGCTTTGACGACAACGGCCGCCTGCACGGCATCAATCTGGACCTGGCAGGTAACTGCGGCTGTTCGCCGGACCTGTCCAACTCGATTGTCGACCGCGCCATGTTCCACTCCGACAACTCGTATTACCTGGGCGACGCCACCGTCAACGGCCACCGCTGCAAGACCAACACCGCGTCCAACACCGCGTATCGCGGCTTTGGCGGCCCGCAAGGCATGGTGGCCATCGAAGAAGTCATGGACGCCATCGCGCGCCACTTGGCACTGGACCCGTTGGCGGTGCGCAAGGCCAATTACTACGGCAAGACCGAGCGCAACGTCACCCACTACTACCAGACCGTCGAGCACAACATGCTCGAAGAAATGACCGCCGAGCTTGAGGCCAGCAGCCAATACGCCGAGCGCCGCGAGGCGATCCGCCTGTACAACGCCCACAGCCCGATTCTGAAAAAAGGCCTGGCGCTGACGCCGGTGAAATTCGGTATTTCGTTTACCGCCAGTTTCCTCAACCAGGCTGGCGCGTTAATCCACATTTACACCGACGGCAGCATCCACCTGAACCACGGCGGCACCGAGATGGGCCAGGGCTTGAACATCAAGGTCGCGCAGGTGGTGGCTGAAATATTCCAGGTCGAGATCGACCGCGTGCAGATCACCGCCACCAACACCGACAAGGTGCCCAACACCTCGCCGACCGCCGCCTCCAGCGGTGCCGACTTGAACGGCAAGGCCGCGCAGAACGCTGCCGAAACCATCAAGCAGCGCCTGGTGGAATTTGCCGCGCGTAAGTACGACGTGAGTGAAGCGGACGTGGAGTTCCACAACGGCCATGTGCGCGTGCGCGATCAGATCCTGACCTTTGAGGCGTTGATCCAGCAGGCGTATTTCGCTCAGGTTTCGCTGTCGAGCACCGGCTTTTACAAAACCCCAAAAATCTTTTACGACCGCAGCCAGGCACGTGGCCGGCCGTTCTATTACTTCGCGTTCGGCGCGGCCTGCTGCGAAGTGATCGTCGACACCCTGACCGGCGAATACAAGATGTTGCGCACCGACATCCTCCACGATGTGGGCGCCTCGCTGAACCCGGCCATCGACATCGGCCAGGTCGAAGGCGGCTTTATCCAGGGCATGGGCTGGCTGACCATGGAAGAGCTGGTGTGGAACAACAAGGGCAAGCTGATGACCAACGGCCCGGCCAGCTACAAGATCCCGGCCGTGGCGGACATGCCCCTGGATTTGCGTGTGAAGCTGGTGGAAAACCGCAAAAACCCGGAAGACACGGTGTTCCACTCCAAGGCCGTGGGCGAGCCGCCGTTTATGCTCGGGATTGCTTCGTGGTGTGCGATCAAGGATGCCGTGGCGAGCCTGGGTGACTATCGCCATCAGCCGAAGATTGATGCGCCGGCGACGCCGGAGCGGGTGTTGTGGGGCTGTGAGCAGATGCGGCAGTTGAGCGCTGCAAAAAACGTTGAGACTGAACTGGCTTGATCGTTCCCACGCTCTGCGTGGGAATGCCGCCTTGGACGCTCTGCGTCCGCTGTTGTGACGCAGAGCGTCACGGTATGCATTCCCACGCGGAGCGTGGGAACGATCTGACTGGAGGTGACTATGAACAACTGGATCAGCGCCCTCGCCGACCTGCAGAACCAGGGTGAACCCTGCGTGCTGGTGACCATCATCGAAGAGCTCGGCTCCACGCCGCGCAATGCCGGCTCAAAAATGGTCATCAGCGCCGCGCACACCTTCGACACCATCGGCGGCGGGCACCTGGAATACAAGGCGATGCAGATCGCCCGTGACATGCTGGTGCGTGGCCAGCAGAACACCCATCTGGAGCGCTTCAGCCTCGGCGCCAGCCTGGGCCAGTGCTGCGGCGGCGTGACGGTGTTGCTGTTCGAACCCATGGGCCAGGTGCAGGCGCAGATCGCGGTATTTGGCGCCGGCCATGTCGGCCGCGCGCTGGTGCCGTTGTTGGCAAGCCTGCCGTGTCGGGTGCGCTGGATTGATTCGCGTGATCAGGAGTTTCCAGAACACATCCCTCAGGGCGTGCGTAAAATCATCAGCGAAGAGCCGGTCGACGAAATTGCCGACCTGCCGGTGGGCAGTTACTGCATCGTGATGACCCACAACCACGCGCTGGACCTGGAACTGACTGCCGCCCTGCTCAAGCGCAATGACTTTGCCTATTTCGGCCTGATCGGTTCAAAGACCAAGCGGGTCAAGTTCGAACACCGCCTGCGAGATCGCGGCTTCGACACCGCGCAACTGCAACGCATGCGCTGCCCCATGGGCCTCACCGAGGTGAAGGGCAAACTGCCGGTGGAGATCGCCATCTCCATCGCCGGCGAAATCATCGCCACCTGCTGCCGGCCTCGCGTCGCAGCCAAGCTATCTAACACATTGAGATCACCATGCCTTTGACTCGCAAAGCCTACCGCGCCGCCATTTTGCACAGCATCGCCGACCCCGCCGAAGTGGGGATCGAAGCCTCTTATGAGTATTTCGAAGACGGCCTGCTGGTGATCGATAACGGCCAGATCAGCACCCTGGGCCACGCCAGCGATTTGCTGCCAACCCTGCCCGCCGACATCGACGTGACCCATTATCAGGATGCGCTGATCACGCCCGGCCTGATCGACACCCATATCCACCTGCCGCAAACCGGCATGGTTGGTGCCTATGGCGAGCAGTTGCTGGATTGGCTCAACACCTACACCTTCCCGTGTGAAAGCCAGTTCGCCGACAAGGCCCACGCCGAGGAAGTCGCGGGTATCTTTATCAAGGAACTGCTGCGCAATGGCACCACCACGGCGCTGGTGTTCGGCAGCGTGCACCCGCAGTCGGTGAACGCGTTCTTTGAAGCCGCCGAGAAACTCGACCTGCGCATGATCGCCGGCAAGGTGATGATGGACCGCAACGCGCCGGACTACCTCACCGACACTGCCGAATCCGGCTATCAGGAAAGCAAGGCGCTGATCGAACGCTGGCACGGCAAGGGCCGTTTGCACTATGCCGTCACGCCACGTTTTGCGCCGACCAGCACCCCGGAGCAACTGGCGCTGGCCGGGCAACTGCTGGGCGAATACCCGGACCTGTACATGCAGACGCACATCAGCGAGAACAAGCAGGAAGTCGAGTGGGTAAAAGAGCTGTTCCCGGAGCGCAACGGTTACCTGGACGTGTACGACCATTACAAGCTGCTGGGCGAGCGCTCGGTGTTTGCCCACGGCGTACACCTGTGTGATGACGAGTGCGCACGGCTGGCGGAGACGGGTTCAGCCGTGGCGTTCTGCCCGACCTCGAACCTCTTCCTCGGCAGTGGCTTGTTCAACTTGCCGATGGCCGAGAAGCACAAGCTGAATGTCGGCCTGGGCACTGACGTGGGCGGTGGCACCAGCTTCTCGCTGCTGCAAACCCTGAACGAAGCCTACAAGGTCATGCAATTGCAGGGCGCGCGTTTGAGCCCGTTCAAGTCGCTGTACCTGGCCACCTTGGGCGGTGCGCGGGCACTGCGTCTGGAAGACAAGATCGGCACATTGCAGCCGGGCACGGATGCGGACTTTTTGGTGCTGGACTACAACGCTACGCCGCTGCTCAGCTATCGCTTGAAGCAGGCCAATAACATTGCCGAGACGTTGTTTGTGTTGATGACGTTGGGGGATGACCGGACGGTGTTGCAGACGTATGCAGCGGGTCAGTTGGTGCACCAGCGCTAATTTCAGCAACACCACAAAACAAATGTGGGAGCTGGGCTTGTGTGGGAGCTGGCTTGCCTGCGATAGCATCACCGCGGTGTACCTGATACACCTCGGTGCCTGCATCGCAGGCAAGCCAGCTCCCACACAAGTCCGGTTCCCACATTTGTTTTGTGG